>DATEFI010000371.1:0-7101 GCA_035280705.1 Rhizorhapis sp.
AGGAGGATCGCGAAGCGTTGCTCGCCGAAGAGGCCGAGCATGCCGCAGAGGAAGCCGCGCTGCGCGCCGAAGCGGAGGACATGGACGGCGACGTCGAGGATATGGCTGCCCCCGCAGCCCTCGAAGACGAAGAAGGGCATGAGGGCGAGGAGGGCGAGGTGCAAGCCAAGCCCAAGCCGCGCAGCAGCGACGCCGCTGCCGAGGACCTGCGCCGCAAGCGCATGGCGCTGCGCCGCCGCTACAAGATCCAGGACGTTATCCGCCGCCGGCAGGTGATGCTGGTGCAGGTGGTCAAGGAGGAGCGCGGCAACAAGGGCGCGGCGCTGACCACATATCTCAGCCTTGCCGGCCGCTATTGCGTGCTGATGCCGAACACCAGCCATGGCGGCGGCATTTCGCGCAAGATCAGCAATGCCGCTGACCGCAAGCGCCTCAAATCCATCATTTCCGAACTGAAGTTGCCTAGCACCATGGGCTGCATCGTCCGCACGGCGGGCCTTCAGCGGACCAAGCCGGAAATCAAGCGCGACTTCGACTATCTCGCCCGCTTGTGGGACGAGATCCGCGAAAATACGCTGAGGGCCGCCGCGCCCGCGCTGATCCACAATGACAGCGACCTCATCAAGCGCGCCATCCGCGACATCTATAATCGCGACATCGAGGAAGTGCTGGTCGAGGGCGAGGACGGATACAAGGCCGCCAAGGACTTCATGAAGCTGCTGATGCCCAGCCATGCCCGGCGGGTGAAGCAATATGCCGATGCCGTGTCGCTGTTCCAGCGTTTCGGCGTGGAGGATCAGCTTGCTGCCATGTACCATCCGGTAGTGCAGCTAAAATCCGGCGGCTATCTGGTCATCAATCCGACCGAAGCCCTGGTGTCCATCGACATCAACTCGGGCCGCTCCACGCGCGAACATGGCATCGAGCAGACCGCCGTGGCCACCAATCTGGAGGCGGCGCGGGAGATCGCCCGGCAGTTGAAGTTGCGCGACATGGCGGGGCTTGTCGTCATCGACTTCATCGACATGGAGCAGAACTCCAATATCCGCAAAGTCGAAAAGGCCATGAAGGAGGCGCTGAAGGACGATCGCGCCCGTATTCAGGTGGGGCGCATTTCCGGCTTCGGCCTGATGGAGATGAGCCGCCAGCGGCTGCGCACCGGCGTTCTGGAAGCGTCCACGCGCGAATGTCCGCATTGCGAGGGCACGGGCCTTGTCCGCACGGCCTCTTCCGCGGGGCTTTCGGCGCTGCGATTGCTGGAGGAAGAGGCGGCGCGCGGGCGCGGCAGCATCATCACGCTGCGCGCCAGCCAGGAGGCGGCCTTCTACGTCCTCAACAATAAACGCGCCGAGATCGACGAGATCGAGACGCGCTATGGCGTGCGGATAACCATCCTGCCCGATGGCGAGACGGAAGGCGCGCGCATGTCGGTAGAGGCCGCGGGTCCGCGTCCGGCGAACCTTGTGAGCTATGCGCCCATCGTCGAAGAGGAAGAGGAAGTCTTCGAGGAGCCGATCGAGGAAGATGCCGAGGAGGAAATCGCCTCCGAGCGTTCGGCCCAGCAAGGCGAGCGGGAAGATGGCGGGCGCCGCCGTCGCCGCCGTCGCCGCGGGCGCAAGGGCCGCCGGGAGGATCACCCCGAATATGTAGCGGAGGGCGAATCTGCGGTTCCGGAAGAAGCCGAAGAGGAGGCTGAAGCGGCCGATGAAGGTCAGGAGCCTCATGAAGCTGTCCTTGCCGAAGAGGGCGAGGGCCGCAGGCGGAGCCGTCGCGGACGCCGGGGCGGACGCCGCCGCCGTGCCGGTGAGCAAGCTGCCGGTCATGACGAGCATGCCGAGCCGGTAGAAGCGGTGGCGGAGGTGGAGGTGGAAGCTCTGCCACAGCAAGCCGAAGCCGAGGCGGCTCCCGAAGCGGCTACACTTGAGGCGGTCGCTCCCGAAGTGGTGCAGGTTGCCGAAGAGCCTGCCGCTGAAGCTGAGCCCCGGAAGACCCGCCGCCGCCCTCGCGCCCGCAAGGAAGAGGCGGTTGAGGCTCCGGTCGCCGATGCGACCGCAGAGATCGGCGCAGAGGCTCCGGTCGAGGAAAAGCCAAAGCGCCGCCGCAAGGCTGCCCCGAAGGCAGAAGCGCCGGCGGAAGCCGAAGCTGAAATGGTTGTGGAAAAGCCAAAGCGCACTCGGCGGAAAAAGGTCGAGGCGGAAGCTGTTGAGCCCGAAACTGCCGCGCCTGCTCTCGCTGAGACGGCGCCGGAGGTGGCGCCGGTCGTGGAGCCCGCCGCTATTACGGAAGAAGCCGCGCCTGCCACGGCGGAACCTGCGCCTGCCAATGATCCCAACGGCCAGGCCGCCGAAGAAGAGGACGGCACGCCGCGAAGGGGCTGGTGGCAGCGTACCTTCGGGAATTGACGGAAGAGAGGCGGGCAAGTCCCGCCTCTTTTTTGCCCAGCGGGTTTTACAACCAGCAGGGCAATTGGGTTCCCGCTCCCGCGGGAATGACAAAAGGCAAGGCCGGACCGCCGCCATTCCTCCCTTCTGCCTTGGGACTGGCAGCCGCGCGCGCATCGGCGTATGATGGGCCCATGAGCGCCGGCATCGTTTCAAGAGCCTGTCGCTTGGCAGCTCCGGCATCCGGCGCACGCCCGAGAGGGCGCGAAAGCAGGAGAATTGCCATGTCCATTGCCCCACGACTGCGTAGCTATCTGGACGAACAGCACGCTCAATATGATGTGATTCCGCATGTGCCGACCACATCCTCTTTGCAAAGCGCCATAGCCTCCCATGTTCCGGCCGAGAAAATCGCCAAGGGAGTGCTTCTCGACACTGATGAAGGCTATCTGCTGGCGGTGCTGCCGGCGAATCACCGGATCATGCTGTCGGACCTTGCCGACGAATTCGGCTCCCGGCCCAATCTGGTCGAGGAGTCCGATCTGGACATGATTTTCCCGGACTGCGCCATGGGAGCGATCCCGGCGCTCGGCGCTGGTTATGACGTGCCCATGATCGTCGATGACAGCATCGACAACCAGTCGGACGTTTACCTTGAGGCGGGCGATCACAAGTCGCTCATCCATATGACGCATCAGGAATTCGTCCGGCTGACGGAAGGCGCGCGGCATGGCCGGTTCAGCGTTCATGAGGCGATGTTGCACTAAAACTGCCTTCATGTGCCGGCCGCTGCCGAGCGAAGCAGAGATATGGCATCGCTCCGGACGAAGGGTCTGCCACGCCTTTTGCGGGAAGCCGGATAATGCTAGGGCGTCTGCATGAACGATATGACTCAGACGCCTGAGATGCTCATTTCCAACATGGCCAAGCGCGCCCGCAAAGCCGCGGTGGCGCTTGCGCGTGCCACTGACGCGCAAAAGGCCGAAGCCCTGCGTTCGGCGGCGCGCACCCTGCGCGAAAGGGAGCGGGAAATTGTCGCTGCCAATGCCAGGGACATGGACAATGGGGCCCAGAACGGCCTTTCGCCAGCCATGCTTGACCGGCTGAAACTGGACAGCGGCCGGATAGCGGGGATTGCCGACGCGGTTGAGGCGGTCGCCGGGCTGGCCGATCCGGTCGGGGCCGTCATTGACGAGGCGAGGCGTCCCAATGGCATGGTGCTGCAAAGGGTTCGGGTGCCGCTGGGCGTCATCGGCATCATTTACGAGAGCAGGCCCAATGTGACGGCAGATGCGGCCGCGCTTTGCCTGCGTTCGGGCAATGCCGTGATCCTGCGCGGCGGCAGCGAGGCGCTGGAAAGCAACCGCGCCATCCATGTGGCGATGGCCGACGGCGTCAGGGCCGCCGGGCTCCCCGCCGATGCCGTGCAATTGGTGCCCATTGCCGACCGGGCAGCGGTTGGCGCGATGCTGAAGGCGGCGGGCCTCATCGACATCATCATTCCACGTGGCGGCAAGAGCCTGGTGGCGCGGGTGCAGGAAGAGGCGCGGGTGCCGGTGCTCGCGCATCTTGACGGCATCTGCCATAGTTTTGTCCACAGGGCGGCGGATACGGCGATGGCGCGGCAGATCACGCTCAACGCCAAGATGCGGCGGACGGGCATATGCGGGGCGATGGAGACGCTGCTGATCGACAAGGACTTTGCCGATCCTGCGCCCATCATTTCCTCGCTGATCGATGCAGGCTGCGAAGTGCGCGGAGACGAAGGCATATGCGCGCTGGACGCTCGGGTGAAGCCTGCTGTGGATGCCGATTGGGATACCGAATATCTCGACAGCATTCTGTCGGCGCGCATTGTGAGCGGCCTTGAGGAAGCGATGGAGCATATAGATGCGCATGGCAGCCATCATACGGACGCCATCATCACAGAGGATGCGGCGGCGGCCGAAGCGTTCCTGAACGGCGTCGACAGTGCGGTCGTCATGTGGAACGCGTCCAGCCAGTTTGCCGATGGCGGCGAATTCGGTCTGGGTGCCGAGATCGGAATTTCCACCGGGCGCCTGCATGCCCGGGGACCGGTCGCGCTGGAAGGACTGACCACCTATAAGTGGATCGTGCGCGGCACGGGCCAGACGCGGGCTTGAGGGCTGGGACATGCTCGGATGAGCCAATGTCCCACGGCTGCGCTCGGGCCGAAGGATTTGAGGCTAAGCTGCTTCCCGCCTGATGGCCCTGACCCTCTCCCGCCAGGCAATATAAAGGCCGCTCGCCACGATCAGCGCAGCGCCCGCCCAGGTTGACGGGCCCGGCCAATGATCCCAGATCAGCCAGCCCAAAAGGGTCGCCCATAGCAGGCTGGTATAATCCATCGACATCACCAGTGAGACGGGAGCCAGACGCAGCGACGCAGTGAGGCAGATCTGCCCGGCCCCTCCAGCCAGGCCTATGATCCCCAGCAATATCCAGCTTAGCAGATCATGGCTCTGTCCAAAGAACAGCATGGCTATGCCGAGCGGAGGCAGGGAAAAGAGAGTGAACCAGAAGACCGTCGTCGACGCAGCTTCCGTGCGCCCTATCTGCCGCAACACTATGCTGACCACAGCAACAACCATCGCCGCTGCGATCGCAACGGAAAGCCCGAGGGGTTCAAAATGCATGGAGCCAGGCTGAACCATGACGAGAACACCCAGAAATCCGGCCAGCACGGCGCCCCAGCGATGAAGGCCCGTGGCTTCCTTCAGTACCAGTGCCGAAAGGATGGTGGCGAAGATCGGAACGGTGAAACCGATCGTGGTGGCTTCGGCAAGAGGGAGCAAAGTCACCGTGAGGAAGTTCAGGACCATTCCGGCAAGGCCGACCGCCGTCCTGCTGGCATGCGCGCCGAGCCGCGCGGTTCGGACGGACATAAGACCTGGCCCCATCCATAGCCAGGCCAGCAGGACAGGCAAGAACAGGAACTGGCGGTAGAAGAGCGCTTCCACCACGTGCACGCCCCGCTCTCCCGCCAGCTTGGCCGCTGCCAGCATGGCGGCGAGGCAAGCTACAGCGATGATCCGTAAAATGATCGCGGTCTGACGCCGTTCCGTACGGGCGGGCGCAATGGACGGCAGGTCCATCCGGCCAGTGGAAGGGGAAGCGGAAGGGGAGGGTGAGGTCACCCCCCGCCTTTAGCCAAAGCCTCCACCGATGCAAGCGGCTCGAATTAACGCGCGGGCTTGCGGAATTTCAGCGTCATCCGGTCGCTTTCACCGATGGCGAGATATTTGTCCCGGTCCACCTCACCTTTTTTGAGCGTCGGAGGCAGAACCCACACGCCCTCGGGCCAGTCGTGGCTGTCCTTGGGATTGGCATTGATGCCGCTCTCGCCCGCCAGTTCAAAGCCTGCGGCCTTGGCGAGCCCAATGACCTCGCTGCGTTTGATATAGCCGCTTTTTTCCTGAAGGGCGCTGTCCATTTCTTCGGGCAAGCGGTGGTCGACGACGCCCAGCACCCCGCCGGGCTTCAGCATGGCGAACATCTGGTTGAAGGCTGCCTGCGCCGCATCCCTGCCGCCAAAGCGCCAATTATGCACATTCCGGAAGGTCAGGACGATGTCAGCCGTGCCGTCCGGGACCTTCATCTGGCCGTCGCTGTTTGGAAACAGCGCGACTGTGGCGTGGGCCAGGGATGGCTTGCTGGCTACCAGCTTCTGCGTCGCCTCCAGGCCACGCGGGGCCGTTGCCAGGTAAAGTTTGCCCTTGGCCTTGGTAAGCGGCCCCAGAATTTCGCTGTACCATCCGCCGCCCGGCCATATCTCCACGACTGTATCGGTGGGCTTCACGCCAAAGAAGCTAAGCGTCTCCACGGGATGGCGATATTTGTCGCGCGCGCGATTGCTTTCTGTCCTGCCCGGATCAGCCACGGCAGCGGCGACCGCATCCGCCGGCTGGCCGTGATGAGCGGAATGATCCTGCGCCTGCGAGGCGGATGCCGCCAGGGCAAGAGACAGGGCGGTTGCAAGGACGGTGGTCATGCGCATGGATCGGCTCCTCTACGGATTGGTGGCCGATAGTTGGAGCCCTGGTGCGTTAAAGTCCAGCGCTAAACTTATCGAATTCTCGAAGTGAGTAATCTTTGCACGAAGTTTCCATCGCCCCGAACTCGAAGTTTCCACCGCCCCCAAATCGTCGTCCCTGCGCAGGCAGGGACCCCGCTTTTCTTCAATCTACCTGGAGAAATAGAAGCGGGGCCCATGCCTGCGCAGGGGCGACGGCCTCATTTACTCCAAGATCGAATCGCTGCCGCTGGAACTATTCTCTACAGGCAAGCCTCGAGGAACGGCTGGTCGAACCCGAACTGCTTCGCTTTTTCCAGAGTATAGGGCCGCAGACCCATGGAGCGGTACTCGCCGATGATCTTCCCGTTCTCGTCCTCGTCATGATATTCGAACTTGAACAGTTCCTGGGTGACGATGACCTCGCCCTCCATGCCGATGACTTCGGTGATGTTGGTGACCCGGCGCGAACCGTCGCGAAGGCGCTTCACCTGCACGATGAGGTCGACGGAGTCGGCGATCTGCTTGGAAATGGCTTCCTTGGGGATCTTGATGTCGCCCATCAGGATCATGTTCTCCATACGGCCCAGGCACTCGCGGGGCGAGTTGGAGTGGAGCGTACACATCGACCCGTCATGGCCCGTGTTCATCGCGGCGAGCAGGTCAAAGCACTCCGCGCCGCGAATT
>DATEFI010000372.1:0-3183 GCA_035280705.1 Rhizorhapis sp.
TTCTCGAAGAGATGATCGAGTTGCGTTTCCGCCTTTCGGGTCAGGACGACGAGTATCCGCCTTTTGTCCTTTGGATCCGGTTCTCTCAGCACAAGGCCCTGCTGAACCAGTATCTCGATCCAGCGCAGCGCGGTGCTTGCCGGCACAGCGGCGGCCACGCACAAGCTGGAGACCGAAATCACCCGGCCCCTTCTGAGCGCCACATAGAGGTCGAGCAGCATGTCCCAGCAAGGGTCGGCAAACAGATGTTTGCCGAAGACCTCCTCGCGCTCGCGGCGTAGCCGCAGCATCAGTTCGGCCCAGGCCAGGGCCGGGTTGTCCGCCGTATTCGTCACCACTTTCTTCCCCTTCGGGTCAGACTTATGCGGATGGGGTAACCGCTGCATTGCCCGTTTTGGGGGAATTGACATTCATTTCAGCACATCGGCGAGGGCGATCTGCCCTTCAAAAATGGCCCTCGTCACCAACTGAATGCGCTTGGGCACGTCATAATGGGCCCGCGCAAGAGCAAGGTGCCTTTTCACGGTTTCTTCCGAAATGCCCAGGATTCGTCCGATTTCCCAATCGGATTTGCCTCGGGCCACCAGCGTGATGCATTGAAGTTGCCGCTCGCTGAGCGGCCGCCGCTGCCTAAGGGGCGAAGACTGGGCAGAGAGGACCAGCTTGCGCGCCGCCTGAAAGGCGAAGGAGCCGACAAGCTGCGCCAGCGGCAGGTTACGCACAGGCAAAGCGCGGCCGGTCCTTACGGCAAAGGCGCACGATCCGTTCGCTTCTCCGGGAATATTCACAGGAATGGTGAATCCCTGAGCAACTCCCGCTCGCCGCGAGTCTTCCATAATGGCATGATGTACCGGCGCTACCTTTATGAGCTGCCCCATATCTTCCCAGACGAAGCCCACGCTGGTGCGCTGACTGGCAAGAAGAACCGGGTCGTTGGCTACGATATTGCGCTCCACATAGGTCTCGATCCAGCTTTCCGGATAATTGGACAGAGCCAGAAGACCGCCGTCGGCCATATGCTGAAGGTCCATGGAATAGCTGGACAGATCAACATGGTGAATAAGTGCATAATAGTTGAACCCGAGTTCCCTGGTCACATCGACCATCAGGGATTCAAGTTCTCTATAATGTGTAACACGGCTGGATTTTTCTATGAATGTCGTGGCATCATTCAGATCATTCATAGCTGGAAATTCTTTTGAACATTGCCCGAAAGGCTATTTAGCAAAAGTTACGCTGTCAATATGATCGGCGTCTTCATTCACCCCTTGCTTACCATTTTCCGTTACATCCATGCGTCATGGACGCGCCAAGGCACCAAGAATCCGATCCCTGTCCCCCTTCTGCGGTGAGCCATGCAGTGGGCCTTGCCGGCCTTGCCGGCCTCATGCTCTGGGTGGCCGTGGCGCTGCATTTCGGAATGGACGGATCCTATGCAGGTGTCGCCGGTGTTTTTGCCTGCGGCGTGCCGATGGTGCTGTGGTCGCTTTTCATAGACAAGGTGCATTTGCGCTCCTCGACCGGAATCAATTGGAAAACCGCCAAGCCGCTGAGAGAGTCGCTGGACATCAGCCTGGTGAAGATCGCGGGCTTGTGGGCGACATGGGCGGGGATTGCGATCCTTTATTGCCTTGCGCGCTGGTATTGGGACGGCGGTTACCGGTTCGCCATGGACATGTTCGCCGCCGCCGCGCCTTGGCTGTTCATATTGTCCATCCCCTATGTGATCTGGCTCGACCGCCGCACGATAGAGCCGCGCGATGGCGCCTATGCCTTCGGGCAGCTCATCGTGGGAGGAGCCGGGCGGCCGGACCGGGGAGCGGTGGAGAACCATCTGCGAAGCTGGCTGGTAAAGGGCTTTTTCCTGGCGTTCATGCTATCCATCGTGCCCGGAAATTTTGCTGACATGATACATGCCGGGAGCGCTGACATTTTCGCAGGGCCCGTGGAACTGGCGCGGTTCCTGATTGCGCTGATGTTTGTCGTTGACGTCGCCTTTGCGACCGTCGGCTATTTGCTGACGATGAAGCCGCTGGATGCGCACATCCGAACAGCCGAGCCGACCATGGCGGGCTGGGTGGCGGCGCTCATCTGCTATCCGCCCTTTGTGCTCATGAACAATGGCGGTCCGCTCGATTATCATTCGGGCACGCAGGATTGGAGCGTCTGGTTTGCAGGACATCCACTGCTGCTCTGGGCGGCTGGGGCGGTGCTGGTTATCCTGACCACCATCTATGCCTGGGCAACGGTAGCGTTCGGCTTGCGCTTTTCGAACCTGACGCATCGGGGAATTCTGACCCATGGGCCGTATCGCTGGAGCAAGCACCCGGCCTATCTGTCGAAGAATTTGTTCTGGTGGCTTTCGACGCTGCCCTTCCTCGTTACCAATGGAAGCCTGACGGACATGGTGCGGAACACCGCCCTGCTGGCCGTGGTGAGCGGCGTCTATTATTGGCGCGCGCGCACGGAGGAGGCTCATTTGTCCGCCGATCCGGCCTATGTGGCTTATGCCGAGTGGATAAAGCGCAATGGGCCGGTGCCAAAATTTGTGGCGTGGGTGACAGGTCGGAAGCGCGAACTGGCAGCGGCGGAGTAGCTGCAGGGCGAGAAGGGGTGGCCTGAAGCCTCTTGAAGAAAACTGGGCTTCGACAGGACCAGCCCCAACGGCGGGAGGAGTGAGCTATTTAGCCCAACCTATAGGCGAGGGAGGATTTGAATATCAGAAACTCTCTTCCTCATAGACCCGGCTAAGGTCGCCTTTCCACGTACCATGATAATGGTCGAGCAGGCGCTGGGCGGGGACTTTGCCAGTGCTGACAATCTCCTGAAGCGCGTCGAGATAGCCCGTCTCATTGTCGCCCGAGCCATTGAGGCGGTTGCGGGCGGTAAGGCCCGCCGAGGAAATGTCGACTATCTGCCGCGCGATGTCGCGAAGCGTGCGTCCGCCCGGAATGGGCGCGTCGAGAGCAAGGCGGGGGACGCTGTCGCGCAGAGCCTGGCGTTCCTCCATGGTCCAGCCCTTAACCACATCCCAGGCGGCATCGAGGGCTGCGCCGTCATAGAGCAGCCCGACCCAGAAGGCGGGGAGGGCGCAAATCCGGTTCCAGGGGCCGCCATCCGCGCCGCGCATTTCAAGGAAGGTCTTCAGGCGCACTTCGGGGAAGGCGGTCGAGAGATGATCGC
>DATEFI010000373.1:0-2174 GCA_035280705.1 Rhizorhapis sp.
ACAAGACACGCATCCCGATTATCACTTCATCACCGTCCAGATGACCGACGGCACCTCTTTCAAGACGCGCTCCACCTGGGGCAAGGAAGGGGACACGCTGGCGCTCGATATCGATCCGACGTCGCACCCGGCCTGGACCGGCGGCAATCAGCGCCTTCTGGACGCTGGCGGCCAGGTCGCTCGCTTCAACAAGCGTTTTGGCGGTCTTACCCTCAAAAAGGGCTGAGCTGTTTCAGGTTGCGAATGAAAAGGGCGCCACTGGCGCCCTTTTTTTTGTGCAGCATCAAAGGCCTCGTCTCCCTTGATGAGGGAAGGCGCGCTCTTGTAAAAAAGAGAGCAACCCCTTCCCATTTGCGGTAACATGGAGCCAGAATGATCTCGGCTCCCGGCGGCCTGTCACCGGGGCAGGAGCTGTCATGGAGACCCGCAGCAAGGCAGCAGGTCCCGATAAACGAACTTCAGGCGGAACCTGGTGGAAGGTCCCGCTGCCCCTTTTCAGTGCCGTTCAGTTCCTTTTGATCGGGCTTTTGGCGCCGATGTCCGCTCCGCTACAGGCAGATCCCTATTCCGACGCCAGGGCAGCGCAGGCGAGAGGCGACTATTCCTCGGCAGCGCGCATTTACAGGACTCTTGCCGGTCAGGGGAATGTCGGGGCCCTCACGCAATTGGGAATCCTCTACCGCACGGGACGCGGGGTGCCCCGCAACTATGAAGAGGCTGCAAAGCTGCTTCGCCGGGCGGCGGCTCTCGGCTCCTCCAACGCGCAATATCATCTGGGTGACCTGTACCTGCGGGGCCTTGGGGTGGAGCAGGACTTGCTGGAGGCTGCGCGCTGGTACACGCGGGCAGCCGAACAAGGGCATGCCATCGCCCAATATGGGCTGGGCATCCTGTACAAATTGGGGGGCGGCGTCCGGCAAAGCTCTACAAGGGCGATGAAGTGGTTCAGCCGCTCAGCCGTGCAGGGCGTCCCCGAAGCCCAATATGAGTTGGGCATGCTCTATTCTTCCGGCTCGGGCGCCAGCCGCAACTATGTCGAGGCCTATAAATGGATTTTGCTCGCCCGGAACGGCGCCGGCAGTAGCCGCACGAGGACAGCCGCCGCCGAAGCAATGCTTCGTCTGGAAGGCAGAATGTCGCCCCAACAGATCGGCCAGGCACGCGATCAAGCCCGGAGCTGGAGGGCGGCAAACGAGGGGGGAGGGGCAGCATGATCAGGCGGCTTCTGACCGGCTATTGGATGGTGTTCATCGCGGGCCTTGCAAGCCTCGCCATCACGATTGCGGTGTGGCAATGGCTCGCGCGCGAGCAGCAGACCTCCTTGGCGACATCCTTTGCGCTGGAATCCGAACAACGCGCGGAGGCCATGAAGCGGCAATTCGATTCGGAAACAAGCCTGATCGATGCCATCAGTGCTTATTATAATGCGGCGCCAAGCATCAGCCGGCAGGAATTCAGCGCCTTTACCAGCGTGCTGCTGGCGGATGTGTCCAGCATTGACTCGGTGCAATTTCTGGGTGCCGGGAAGGGAGACCGCTTTATCGCGGAATTCGCCGAAGTGCCTGAAGGGGCGCCGCCCGTGGCGCTTGGCCGAGATTGGGGGGACAATCCTGCCGCGCGCGCGGCGCTGATCGAAGCCCGGGATAGCGGGCAGGAGAGCGCGGCGGCTTATGTTCCGCAGCAAGGAGAGCCGCATATCGCTGTCTTTGCCCCTGTCTACCGCCAAGGCAGCGGCAGCATGATGATGAGTATGGAGGAACGCCGCGCCGCGCTCCGGGGCTTTATAGCCGCGACGGTGCGGATAGCTGATGTGATCCAGGACGCTATGGACCTGATGCCGGGCAGCGGGGTCGACGTCTATCTGCTGGATGCCAGCGCGCCGCCTGAACGGCGGGTCGTGTTTTCCTTGCTGTCGCCTGAAAGTGCCCGACGCTCCAACGGCAAACGGAATCTGCCGGGCGCTGCGGTGGAGGCGGAACTTTATCATTCCAGTTCGCTGGTGGTCGGCCGCAAGGTTTTTACGCTCTATGTCGCCGCGACCGATGAATATGACTCGAGGCGCACTGATGTCGCCGGACCGATAATCGCGCTTGCGGGCGGCCTTGGAGTGACGCTGCTCCTGATGGTCTATCTGGTATCCCTTGCCAATCGCCGGCAGAAGACCGAGCGCATCG
>DATEFI010000374.1:0-5082 GCA_035280705.1 Rhizorhapis sp.
AGCGCGACCCGCTGATCCGGCTATTGCGGCGGTCCTTTTTCTCATTGCATTGCCGGTCTATGTTTTTGGCCGCGCCTATGATTTCCTGTTCCTGGAGGCGGGCGGCCTGTTTGGAGCCTTTGCAGCCCTGTTCCTTGGCCGGTTCGGCTGGCAAGCCCTCCAGAAACACTGGTTCCTGCTTTTCTATATTGCCTTTCTGATCCCTGTGCCTGGATGGGCGCTGGACGAGGCTACCCAGCCGCTGAAGCAACTGGTCTCGCAAGCCTCCACAGCGATGATGCGCGGCCTGGGCGTACCGGTCTTCCGGGAGGGAGTGACGCTTTATATCGGGTCTTATCAGCTTCTGGTGGAGGATGCCTGCGCCGGGATGAACAGCTTGATGGGCCTCATCTCCATCAGCCTGTTCTATATCTATGTGCTGCGTGGCGCGGAGTGGCGCTACGCGCTGATGCTTGCGGCGCTGATCGTGCCGGTGGCGGTGACGGCCAATATGATAAGGATCAGCCTGCTGGTTCTGCTGACCTGGGGTTATGGAGATGCAGTGGCGCAGGGCTTTCTTCATTTCACCGCCGGATTTCTGCTTTTTGCGCTCGCCCTGCTGCTGATCTTCGGCCTGGATTGGCTCCTGAGCCGGGCGATGGGCGCGGGGCGATGAAGCGAAGGGAAGTTCTGGTGGGGGGAGCGGCGCTGGCCGCCGCAGGTGCGTCCTGGATGCTGGCCCCACGCGAGACGTTCAACCTTATGGGCCGGGCCAAGCTGGCGGAGATCGTGCCCGAACGCTTTGGGGCGTGGACATCGGAATCCTCCGACAAGCTGGTCCAGCCGAAGACCAGAGGAAAGCTGGCCGACTTGCTCTATTCGGATACGCTTTCCCGCATCTACAGGCGAGCGGGTCACGACGAACAGGTCATGATGCTGATCGCCTATGGCAGCACGCAAAGCGATTTGTTGCAGCTCCACCGGCCGGAGACATGTTATCCCGCCTTTGGCTATCGCGTCGCACGGAACGAGCAGGTGCGGCTGAAGATTGGCGAAAAGGGACTGCCGGTTCGCGAGATGCTGGCGGTGGGACCGGGGCGGTCCGAATCCATACTCTACTGGACCCGGATCGGCGATGCATTGCCCACCGATGGCGGCGAGCAGCGGCTGGTGCGGCTGCGGATGGCGATGGCCGGTTATGTCCCCGACGGCTTGCTGGCGCGGTTTTCGATCGAGGGGGAGGAGACCGCTGCCGGAAAGCGGTTGGCGAGCTTTGTGCAACAATTGTTGCAAGCCGTGGCGGCCGAGAGATTGCCAGCTCTTATCGGCAGCGCGCATCGTGTAAATGACGGATCATCGATAGAATAGACCTATCGAGATTTGTTAACATTCTATTTGAAGCTTCGATCATGATCGCTAGTAAAGGGCACCCATTGCCTTCCCAGGCAGCATGATAGGAGATGCCCGATGAAGACCAGAGCAGCCGTTGCTGTTGCGCCCAACAAGCCGCTTGAAATCCACGAAGTGGAGCTTTCCGGGCCCAAGGCCGGTGAGGTGCTGGTGGAGATCATGGCGACGGGCGTGTGCCATACCGACGCCTACACGTTGGAGGGCAAGGACAGCGAGGGTATCTTTCCGTCGATCCTGGGGCATGAGGGCGCGGGCATTGTGCGCGAGGTCGGGCCGGGCGTGACTTCGGTCAAAGTGGGGGATCATGTGATCCCGCTCTACACGCCTGAGTGCCGGGAGTGCAAAACCTGCCTGTCGCAGAAATCGAATCTTTGCACCTCGATCCGCTCGACCCAGGGGCAGGGGCTGATGCCGGACGGAACCAGCCGTTTCTCGCTGGGCGGGGAGACGCTCTACCACTATATGGGTTGCTCGACTTTCTCCAATTTCACGGTGATGCCCGAGATCGCGGTGGCGAAAATCCGCGAGGACGCGCCTTTCGATAAAGTCTGTTACATTGGCTGCGGCGTGACCACCGGGGTCGGCGCGGTGATCTGGACGGCCGGGGTTGAGCCGGGCTCCAATGTCGTGGTGTTCGGGCTAGGCGGGATTGGACTTAACGTCATTCAAGGCGCTCGGCTGGTCGGTGCGAACAAGATCATCGGCGTCGATGTGAACCCCGCCAAAAGCGCGATGGCGGAGAAGTTCGGCATGACGCATTTCATCAATCCCAAGGAAGTGGGCTTCGACAAGGTGGTCGCGGCGGTGATCGACGCGACCGACGGCGGCGCGGATTACAGCTTCGACTGCACCGGCAATACCGATGTGATGCGGCAGGCGCTGGAATGCTGCCACCGCGGCTGGGGTGAGAGCGTCATCATTGGCGTTGCCGAAGCCGGCAAGGAGATTTCCACCCGTCCGTTCCAGCTCGTGACCGGCCGCGTGTGGAAGGGTTCCGCCTTTGGCGGTGCCCGCGGGCGGACGGATGTGCCCAAGATTGTCGATTGGTATATGGACAAAAAGATAAATATAGATGACCTCATCACCCACACCATGCCGCTCGAGGACATCAACAAGGCCTTTGACCTGATGCACGCGGGCGAGAGCATTCGTAGCGTGGTGCTTTACTGATCTTAGTCAGGGCAGTCCCAGTCCTGGGGCGGCCTTTTTTGCAAGGGAGAAATATTATGGCGATCTTTACGCATTGCTGTGTCGGGGCCAATGATCTGGAGGCTTCGAAGGCGTTTTACGATGCGGCGCTTGCTGGGCTCGGCATCAAGAATCTTGGGCAGATGAGCGAGAACAGCGCGCTCTATGGCAAGGATGCTCCGGAATTGATCGTCCTCAAGCCCGCCAATGGCGAGCCGGCCTGCATCGGCAATGGCTTCACCCTGGGCTTTGCCGCCGAAACGCGGGCGCAGGTGCGCGCCTTTTATGAGGCGGGCCTTGCCAATGGCGGCACCGACGATGGCGAGCCCGGCCCCCGCGCTTTTCATCCCACGGCCTATGGCGCCTATCTGCGCGATCCGGTCGGGAACAAGATCTGCGCCTATTGCTTCGCTGACGGCGAGTAAGTGAGCGGCGGAGGAGAGGGGGCCATCGGGTTCAGCCGGCCCGGCCCCTTCTCCCCGTCCTCTTCCCCGAAGGCGAGAGGGGGATTTTGGAGATGAGCGTGACGATCGAGACCCTTTCCACCAACAAGAGCTTTGGCGGCGTGCAGGGCGTGTACAGGCATGCCTCCCGCGAGACCGGCACGGACATGACCTTTGCGGTGTTCGTGCCGCCGCATGCCGAGGGCGCGAAGCTGCCGGTGGTCTGGTATCTCTCGGGCCTTACCTGCACCCATGCCAATGTGATGGAAAAGGGCGAATATCGCCGGGTAGCGGCGGAGCTGGGGATGATCGTCGTTTGCCCGGATACCTCGCCGCGCGGCGAGGGCGTGCCGGACGATCCGGAAGGGGCCTATGATTTCGGCCTGGGCGCGGGCTTTTATGTGAACGCGACGCAGGAGCCGTTCGCGAAAAACTACCGCATGCTCGCCTATGTCACGGAGGAACTGCCGGAGATCGTCGCGGCGAACTTCCCGGCGGACATGGCGCGGCAGTCGATCTTCGGTCATTCCATGGGCGGCCATGGGGCGCTGACCATAGCGCTCAAGAATCCCGGCAGGTTCAGGAGCGTGTCAGCCTTTGCGCCGATCAGCTCGCCGATGAACTGCCCCTGGGGCGAGAAGGCATTGGGCGGCTATATCGGGGCGGACAAGGCGCTCTGGCGGCAATATGACGCATGTGCGCTGATCGAGGACGGAGCGCGGGTGGACGCGATCCTGGTCGATCAGGGCGAGGGGGACAATTTCCTTGAGGGGCAACTCAAGCCCGAACTGCTGAAGGCCGCATGCGAGAAGGCGGGCATAAAGCTGACGCTGCGTATGCAGCCGGGCTATGACCATAGCTATTTCTTCATTTCGACCTTCATGGAGGATCATCTGCGCTGGCATGGCAAAGGGTTGAGGGCTTAACCCCCAACCCTTCCTCCATCAGTTCGACGCTTCCACCAGCCGGTCATTAAGGGGCTGGAGCGGACGTGCGTTCTGCCCGAACAAAGCCTCATATTGCTGCACCTGAGCCGCGGAAATGGGCATTCGTTTCCGCAGGACGATCCAGCGCACATTCTGGCTGCAGGGCGGCGTCGTCAGCGAGCCTGAATAGGTGACATAGCCATGATCCGCCGGCAGCAGGCTGGAGGGATCGAAAATCTGGTCCTGCTGAAGCTTTGCGTTGCCCGCTTTTTGGGGAATGGCGGAGAGCAGGGGCGCCAGCGCCTGATTGTCCTCTCCCTGTTCGAACAATATGGCGACGACGGCCAGATCTCCGGCGGCATTGCGGTGCACGAAATGCGCGTCGGCGGCAAAGCGCACGCCGTTGATGGCTTCTTCGCTGGGCGCGTGGAAATGGATCTGGACCAGGTCGTAGCTGTCGGAACCGATGGTCAGGCGCGACCCGGCAGGCGCCTCGATCTGGGCGGCATGGCCATTATTCGCGATGTGCAATGGACCCGCCTTATATGCGAACTGCAGGGGGGCAAGATCGGCGAGGCGAACCTGCGCGATGTCGATCGGGGATTGCTGTTTTCCGGCATCGCACTGCGCATAATCGGGGCTGAGATGTCCCCAGCCGCCGGGGCCGCTTGTCCCGGTGCCATAATCCCATGCCGGGTGTCCGGCGGCCAGTGCGCCGGTTGCGAAAGTGAAGGCAAGACTGGCTATCGTGGTTTTGAAGAGGCTTTTCACTTGCTTGTGTCTCCATATGTACGCAGGCGGCGTATCCGCCCAGCGGCGCTAGGCTGGAGACGTGAGTTTCTCTAACGAAAATAAGCATTTCCAATGATCGAACGGGTCGATGATCGGGTTGCCGCTGCGCCCGGCGACGGAAGGGAGGGTCAGCCGAAGGCGCAGAGGCGACGGAGCGGGGACGGATTTCCGGCCCGTTCCCGAACTCCGCGTCTCTACGCCTCAATGCGTGAAGAGATCAGGCATCAAGGATATTTTTTCGGCCAGTCCTCGGGATAGGGCGCTTTCCAGGATGGCCCGCGCACCCATGTGGTGCCGCGCGGAGCAAAGCCTTCCTCCAAGGTGCCGACGCGCTTCATGGCATC
>DATEFI010000375.1:0-2686 GCA_035280705.1 Rhizorhapis sp.
GAACGGCCCCCCAGCGCGCAATACACCGCCCCGCATCTTCACCAGCAGCAGCGTCATGATGCCATGCCTGTCGTACAGGCTGTTGTACATGGGCCAGCCGGTTCTCACCTCGTAAAGCAATATCACAGAGATGATGACGGCGGCGCAGGCGAGCCAGATCATGCACAGCCGGATATCATCCATCGTCCTCACGCTGCGGCTGATCACGAAATAGGGAACGGCATAATCGAGCCCGATGTTGAGCAGCACGCGGACGAAATTCGTGACTGTCGTGTCCCGCGCAAGGCCCGTCACCAGCAGCAACAGCACCAGCAGCACCGGAATATCGAGCGGGCGGAAGCCCTCCACCTTCCCCTCGGTGAAAAGCAAAAGCCTCAGCAAGGCGCCAACCGTCAGCGCATCATGCACTCCGAATTCGAACAGTTTCACACCGCCCAGCATGATGGATGTGTCGAGTCCCGGAAGCAGCAGCAGGCTGAACATGTACAAAGGCGCAACCTCTGCTGGCCTTCGTGCAAAAAGCGGGACCATCCACAGCATGATCGCATAAAGTGCCCAAATATTCGGCACTCCCCAGGCCGCCAGGGGCATGGCGAGCGCCACCATGATCGGCCGGTATCCCAATGACCGCTTCATCGCGGGGCTCAAACAATAATAGAAAATGGCGAAAGCCATTGCCGAAAGCAGGGCGAGGAAGAGCGCCGGCTTTATGAAGGCATAGGAAAGAAGCGCCGCCAGCAGCGCCAGCACCGTCAACATGGCGGATGCGACGCCCTGTGTCATTGGCCAAGCTCTTTCAGAAACTGCCGCACCGCCCGTTCCTTGGGCGCTTGCGCCAATGGCTGCCCCGCATATTCCCTGAGGCCCCAGGAGCCGTATTCGCTGATGGGGGTTGTTGACGCATAAAGCATGAGGAGATCGCCAACGCGGGACTTCCAGCCCGTCAGATAGCGGTCATAGACGGCAGCCATCCTTGGGTCGCGCTGGACGCGATAGGCAAGCTCCATGTTCGTGGTGACAAGGTGCTGGCCGCCCTCATAGGTGATGAACCGCTTGCCATAGCTGGCCGCGATCGCCCTGTTCTGGGCCGCCCAGCCGATCGTCTCGTCGACCGCCGCGTCGAGCCTGGAAAAGACCCAGTCCACATCGTCGGCATCGCGGCCGTCAAGATCGAGATGGATATAAGGCGCGGTCGCCAGCGCATCGACATAGCGCGCCGTGTCTTCATAATCGAGGATCGTCTTCGCCAGATCGGGATAGACATTCAGGCTGGAAACCACCCGCACCAGCTTCCCTGGCCGGTCCGCGAATATGCGGGTCCATATCTGAAGCGCGTTGCGCGATTTTTGCGCATAGCGCCGCATCTGCGCCTTGGTCGGGTCGCCTTCCGGGTCGAGCCGGAGCTTCAGTCCTTCCTGCCGGGCCTGCTCCGCCGCCTCGAACATGTCGTTCCAGACTTCATTGCCCAGCTCGACATAGACGGTGCGTTCAGGCGCGATCCTGTCATGCACCATCCGGGCGAAATTCCCGATATAGGCGTCGTCGGCATTGTAGGGCATCAGGAACCAGGGATCGACCCGCGCCTCGTTGGCAAGGGCGATCATGTTCTCGATGGCGACCCCTTCCTTGGCGATCTGAGAGGAATCCGTGGCACCGGTTCGCCGCGACCAGTTGCCTCCGCGATTGCCATTCGTCTGTTGCCAGTCGAGAAAGCGGACGACCGAGAAGCCCTGCAGGAAACGGATGAACTCGGGATGGTAGAGCTGTGTGGCCGGTCGCTCCTTTTCCCGGCAGTCGATATTGCGCAGCGGATCGGCGGTATCGGTGCGGTCAAGCTGAATCCAGGCGCCCTCATCCTCTCTGCCTTGGGAGACCAGATCGAACTCGACAAACTGGGTTCCCCTGTCCGTTTCCTCCGCAATCCCGCCGATGGAAAGTTCTCCCTTTCCAAGGAAGCTGCAGCGCACGGCAATCCGCTGGAAGGGCGAGGGAGGCAGGATCAACGGGCGCGGCGCGGCCTGGCCGGGCTTCAGATATTTGATCCAGCCATTGGCGTCGATCTGGCGGTCGTCCATCCGGCTCCAGCCGTCTCCCTCCGCCGTGAACCATTCGCTCTGGGCGATCAGATTAGTGAAGACCTGCTGCCGGTTGTAGGTCTCCGGTCCGAACAGGTTCAGGCCGACGCGCGTAGGGGGAACCGCTCCGGGGGACGTAACTGACGCTGAAAGCGACGATGGCTCGGGCGCAGCGGCAAGGACCAGCGTTCCTGTCGTTACAAGCACCGGAAGGACCATCGCCACCGCCCGCGCCTTCGGACGGGCTGGGGCTGGCTTTGCTCCCGGCCTCCGGGTCAGGCTTGGCACCAGCCGGCGCAGCCAGCGCTGGATGGGCTGGTCCACCCAAAAGAAGACGAGCACCGACAGGATGATGCAGCCCGTCAGGAGCAGCAATGCCAGCGCGACCTCCCAACTGACAGGCCAGTCTTCCGGCAGCAACCGGTCGCCCAGCTGCTTTGCAAAGGTGATGATTGGCCTGTGCGTCAGGTAAAGCGCGAAGGACGCCTCGCCCAGTATAACAAGCCAGCGTTGCTGCAATGCCCGCGATACTGCGCCACCGCCTTGGGCGAACACCAGCACGAGAGCCGCCATGGCGGGAAGATAGGCGAGCTGCCAGCGGAACGGCATCG
>DATEFI010000376.1:0-2231 GCA_035280705.1 Rhizorhapis sp.
GACCCATCAGCTCCAGCGGAACGTCCTTCGAAATCTTCACCACATTGCGTTCGCCCGCGATTGCGAGGTCCGCGAAGGAGGACTGGCCGAAGAAATAGGCGCCGACATCATGGCCATGCCCGTCCTTGCACGGCGTCGAGCCGTCCGGACGGCGGCCGGTGAAATTGCGGCCATAGAGGTCGGTGCAATAGCCCCCCTGCCCGCTCAGGCAGTTGGAACAGCGTCCGCAGGTCGCGAAGGTCAGGACCACATGGTCCCCCGGCGCCACCTTCGTCACCGAACGGCCGACCCGTTCGACGACGCCAGAGCCTTCATGGCCCAGGACGGCAGGAAGTGGCGTCGGAAAATACTGGTCGCGAACCACAAGGTCGGTATGACACATGCCAACGCCCTTGATCCGGACGAGCACTTCATCGTCCCGCGGATCCTCCAGTTCGATCCGTTCGATGACGAACGGCCCTTCCTTCTCCCGGACCACGGCCGCGGCGATAGTCGTCATTCCTGCCTCTCCTGATGTCATGCGCAGGGTGCCAGCACTAGGCGAGCCCGCTACATCACGACATTAGCGCAGAAACTAAAATCGTCAATATGGACATTTTTCGTTTAATTCAGAAAAAGGCCGCACGGACGTCGCCCGCTGCCAAGGAACCCAGGCGCTCAGCCCAGTTCCAGGATCGGCTCGGCGAGTACCGGCAAAGGCCGACCGATGATGTCCCGCGCCTCCTCATCGTCGATCGAGAGCGCTTTGAGCATCATGACGCACAGCGCGTCCGTCGATCGAAGCGGACGCGCTTCGTCCAGCACCGCGCGCAAACCCCAGCGAACCGAGCCAATGACGAGATCGCACGCAGCCATCAGGTCATCGAATCGGAAGCGGCCCTGTTTGCGACCGACCTCCAGATCTGGCCTCGGATATTGCAGAAGCTCCTGTGAAAAGGCCTCCTTGTCCGCCGACATGGAATAAACCAGCCAGCCCCAGGCTTCATTCCTGGCCGCGGTCGTGAAGACGAGTCGCGCTTCCGCCGCGATCCGCTCCGCGGGATCCGAAAGGCTTTCGCAGGCTCTCTGGATCTGGAGAAAAGGCGCACGGCCGATCGATGCCCAAAGATCATCCAGCAATTGGGCGCGGGTCGAATAATGATTGTAGAAGGTCCCCCGAGCGACCCCGGCGGCGCGAATGAAATCGTCGATATTCGCCTTCTTCTCACCCAGTTCCGCTAGAACACGGGCGCCCGCCGCCAACAGTTTCTGCCTGGTGCGTTCGCGGCGCTCCGCGCCGATTTCCTGTCTTCTGCTCATCGCACTTCTCATAGAAAGCCCATCATGTGATGAAAAGATTCGTGTTCCATATTGACATGAATAAGTTCAGAATGACAAATTATGTATAAATTCGGTTTGCATCCGCTTGCCGCAATTCCGAATTCATTTTGCCAGGAGAGGGCAGCCCATGACCCAGATCGTCGCAACGCCCGCGGGCCTTTCCCCGCTTGAATGGGCCCAAACGCTTCCCGAACTCGACAGCCTGCAAGCAGGCGCCTTGCGGCGGATGTTCAACCTGGCGAATCAGTTGCCGGACGACTGGTCGGGCATGCAAGGTCAGACGACGATGCAGGAGGATTTCGGGGGACTCCGTTTCCAGCTCGCCTATATGAGCTACGCTCTCGCCCTGACCCATGTGCACCGCCTTCCCGCCGCGCCAGGCTTATTCAAAAAGCCCTTCGAACAGCTGATCGACAAGATGCTGTCGCCGGATGTCTGGTCCTATTGGCACTATGTCAGCACCGGCAACGGACCGATCAACCGGGCACAGGGCGAACTGCCGGCGGAATGGAATCCGGTCGGCAAGGACAATATCATGTACAGCGCCTACATCCAGTCGATGGCGTTGTTATATCACTATATTTTCCGCGACGACCGTTACGCGCGGGAGGGCGCGCTGACTTTCGCCGTGCAGTCCATGTTCTGGGGGGACGGCAGCCTGCGCTTTCCCTATGACGAACGTTCGCTGACGGAACATCTCTACTGGAGCATGGTCGAACGCGGCTTTCTGGGCATTGCCTGCGAACCCAATTGCGTCTTCCAGATCTGTAACCAGCCGGCCATCATAGGCTTCCGCTTATACGATCTGGTTTACGGCACCTCCCGCGCGGATGAAGTGATGCAAGGCTATGAAAAGGCCTGGGAGGATTTCGGCATCGTCAATGAAGACGGCCATTTCAACATGATGGTGA
>DATEFI010000377.1:0-5309 GCA_035280705.1 Rhizorhapis sp.
ATGGGCAATGTCGTCCCATTTGGTGGCTCCGTTCACGACCATATACAGCCCGTCCGGCCGGCGGGTTGCCATCAAATCGTCCAATATGCCGCCCTCGCCGTTCAGGAGCAGCGAATAGCGCATACGCCCCTGCTTCAGCCCGGCAATGTCGCCAGGCAGCAGCGTCTCAAGCGCGTCATCCACCCCTTCGCCCGAAAAGATGAGCTGGCCCATATGGCTGACATCGAACAGACCGGCATGCTCGCGGGTCCAAAGATGTTCAGCCATGATGCCTTCATACTGGATAGGCATGGCGTAGCCGGCGAAGCTGACCATGCGCCCACCGCGCGCACGATGCCATGCGTCCAGCGGCAGCAGCGCATCGGCCGTATCGATATCAGTATTTTCCAGGTCGGTTGCGCTCATATCAGCCTCGTTCCATTGCAGGGGACAGGTTAAACGCCAATTCGGGCGTCCATCTCCATCACCCCCTCTGTCACGAAACCTGAGAGCTTGACCGGCGGGATTGGACTCCGCGCGGCTTACACCTTCGGTGGGACGGCTCGACCGTCCGCTTTCCAGAGTGCCTCCTTGACGATGCGGTCCTTTGACCTGAGAGTTTCCGGGGCGGTTGCTCCTTCGGCGTCCCCTCCCCCGTTACCGGTGGAGCGGATCTCTCCCGCATCATCATCCGCCCGAATCCGGGCAGCGACAGGGGACTTGTTGCCCAGGCGATCCCCGGTGTCAATCGCGAGCGGCAATTGTTCTTCGCTCCCCTCCAGCGGGCGGAGGTAGAAACGCTTACAGGACGAAGCCTTCGGGCAGGCCCGTAGTCCCATAAATTTCCTGATGCCGCGATACGGCATAACGATCCGTCATTCCGGCGATGAAATCGGCAATATGGCGGCTCTTCTGCGGCTCCTCATCCTTGCAGCGGCGGGTCCAGCCGTCTGTCATCAGCCAAGGATCGGCATGATAGGCAGCGAACAGATCATTGACGATCTTCTGCGCCGCTTCCGATGCCTCAAGCTGCCGGGGATGATGGTATAGCGTCGCATACATGAACCGCTTCCACTGCCGCTCCGCCTCGGCGAGCGCAGGGGAAAAGCCGCTTAGCATCTGTCCCGCCGAGCGGACATCTTCTACTGTCTCTATCCCTGCTTCCCGGATGTTTGCCCGGGTATTTTCAATGACATCATTCACCATGAGACCGATCTGATCGCGGATAAGCTCGGGAACCAGCTGCTCATGCGGGAGATCGGGGAAACGCGCCTCGACCCGCTTCCAGCTCATGCGAACGAACGGCACCTCCAGAAGCTGCTGGAGGGTGAGCAGCCCCGCGCGGATGCCGTCATCGATGTCGTGATTGTCATAGGCAATGTCGTCGGCGATCGCCGCGACCTGTGCCTCCAGCGACGACCAGCCTCCAAGGTCCAGCGGAAAAAGAGCGTCGGCCTCACGCATGGCCCAGCCGGGCTGTTCCACCGGGCCATTGTGTTTTGCCAGGCCCTCCAGCATTTCCCAGCTAAGATTAAGGCCGGCCCAGCGTGGATAGGGCGATTCCAGCAGCATCAGGGTGCGAAGTGTCTGCGCATTATGATCAAAGCCGCCATGGTCGCGCAGCGCCGTCTCCAGCCCCTCCTCCCCCGCATGGCCAAAGGGCGGGTGCCCGATGTCATGGGCAAGGCAAAGCGCCTCTGTAAGATCCTCATTCAGCCCCAATGCACGGGCGATCGTCCGTCCAATCTGCGCCACTTCAAGGCTGTGGGTCAGCCGCACCCGGTAGTGATCGCCATCGGGGGCGATGAACACCTGCGTCTTGTGGCGCAATCGCCGGAAACTGATCGAATGGATGATCCGGTCCCGGTCGCGCTGGAAAGCGTCGCGGGGGCCCCGCGTTTCTCCGCCCGGCTCGTGGTGCTGCCGTCCCCGGCTTTGTGCAGGGCGGCTGGCATAGGAGGCATGGGAGCAGGTCATGTTGGCGCCCTTATGCCGATCGTCATTTTTCGTCGAGCTTTACGACCTCAAGGCCATCGGTGCTTTGCCATATATAGCCGTCTCCGCCCGCCTTCATCCAGTCCGAGTAGAAGCTCTTTGCGGCCGCAGTCTTGGCGAAGGGACCAACGACCATCCGGCGGGTTGCGCCCCATTGCGATGTCCAGGCGTCCCTGCCCTTCAACAGCTCAGGATATTTTTTCCGCAGCTTTCCCATGTCGAAGGCCAGCGCCTTGACATTCTGGCCGGTGGCGATCTGAACCCAGATCCGCGCCGGGTTCTTGGCCTTGGCGTCGGCTTCCGCTTTCGCCCTGGCTTTTGCTTCAGCTTCAGCTTTGGCTTTGGCTTCAGTTTTGGCTTTCGCTTCCGCCTCAGCTTTGGCTTTTGCCTTGATTTCGGCGTCGGCCTTCGCCTTGGCAGCGGCTAGTTGCTGGGCTTTGCGTTTTTCGGCCTGAAGGCGGGCTATTTCGGAAAAATCGACCGGTGCCACACTTTGCGCCCGCTCGGATTCGGGCACGGCAACCGAACTCATGATCTGGGCAAGGTTGCGGCGCTGTTGTTCCACGGGCGGCGCAGCGGGCACGGGGTCAGGCACAGGTTCCTGAGCGGGCGGCCCCACACGCTCAGGCTGCGGAACGGGCGGCCGGCTGGTCAGGGGACGCGGCTCCGGCGGAGGCAGCGGGCCCGCCGCCATGCTCCTTGCCGGGGGAATAGCCATTGGCCGGGTCACCGGCGAAGCGGGCGCGGTCCGCTGCCCCAGGGTCGGCTCGGCAGCGGCCTGCCGTGCCGGTTCAGCGCGTGACCGGCGGTCACGCCTGGCGTTCATGGCGGGCGTTTGGGGCTTCGCCGCAGCCGCTGGCGGAGATTGGGGCCTTGGCCCCGCAGGAATGCCTGGACCCGCTGTTCGAACGGTGCCTGCCGGAAAATTCCCGAAATGCACGGCCGCCGCGCGCTGCGCCGGGCTCAGCGAGGGCATGCGGTCCATGAAGGGCTGAATCGCCTCGGCCATGTTCCTTGGCATCATCACGGTGGTGATGTCCCGCGCCTGTTTGGCCTGCCCATTCATGGCGAGAATGAAGGCCCGGTCCCGCCAGGCCCCCTTGTCACTCTTGCGCAGGAGGGGATCGAGCAGCCGGTCCGCTTCCTGCCATTTGCCTGAGATCCCAAGCGAGACCGCATAACGGCGAACAAGGACCGGATCGCGGCCATTCTTTTCAAGAGCCAGCTTGTAATCCTGCTGCGCCCGAACCTGGTCGCCGGTCAGGTCAAAGGCCAGACCTCGATCGCCCGCAATATCTGCATCCCGTGCACCGAACCGCACCGCTTCGCCAAATAGTCGCAGCGTTTCGACCGGATTTTCCATACCCAGCATCGCTCGCCCAAGGCCGGTCTTGACGCGAGAGTTGCTCGGTGAAACCTCTTGGGCGCGCGCGAAGAAGCCCGCCGCCGCCCGCGAATCATTGAGCTTCAGCGCCGCCTCTCCGGCCCCGATCAGCGCGTCCAGATCGCGGGGATTGGAGGCGAGGCGCGAGAGATAGCGCCCCAGTTCCTCCGCGCCCTCGGGCTGCCTCACTTCAAGCGATGTCGTCCCTTGAGCGGACTGCGCCTGGGCAAGACTCGAATAGGGGATGAATGCGCCCGGCAGCGCCGCCGCCAAAGCGATCAATTTGACTGAAAACCAGGTCACGAGCCGATCAATAGCAAGGCAGAGGATGAATGGAAAATTTATCCGCCATGGTGCCACGGCAAACGGTAGCGGAGGTGAGATGAATGCCCCCTGATCCAGGCGGTATCATGCGGAACCTTTCGCATAGCGGGCGCGGAAGTCCCTAGCGAAATCAGCAAAGCGCCCCTGGGCAATGCTTTCCCGGATGGCCGCCATCAGCGCCTGGTAGAAGCTGATATTATGCTGAGTCATCAGCATCGCTCCCAATATTTCACCCGCCTTTACCAGATGATGGAGATAGGCCCTGCTCCATGTGGCACAGACGGGGCAGCCGCAGGCGTCATCCAACGGCTCCTTATCCTCGGCGAACCGGGCGTTGCGGATATTGAGCGGGCCGTTCCAGGTAAAAGCCTGTCCGTTCCGGCCGCTGCGCGTGGGGAGCACGCAGTCGAACATGTCGATCCCGCGTTCGACCGCGCCAACGATATCGTCGGGCTTGCCGACGCCCATCAGGTAGCGCGGCCGGTCCGCCGGAAGCATGCCGGGCGCAAAATCCAGCGTGGCGAACATCGCCTCCTGCCCCTCGCCCACCGCCAGGCCGCCCACGGCATAGCCGTCAAAGCCGATCTCGATCAGTTTCTGGGCTGAAATGCGGCGAAGCTCCTCATCGAGAGCCCCCTGCTGGATGCCGAACAGCGCCGCCCGGGCGGCATGTTCGGCACCGGTATCAAAGCCCTGGCGCGACCGGGCCGCCCAGCGCATCGAACGCTCCATGGAGATCGCGGCTTCATCCCGCGTGGCCCCGTTCTTCGTGCACTCGTCAAAGGCCATGACGATATCGGAACCCAAAAGCCGCTGGATCTCCATCGACCTTTCCGGTGTCAGCAAATGGCGCGAACCATCGATATGGCTGGAAAAGGCAACGCCTTCTTCGCTCATCTTGGTGAGCGCCGACAGGCTCATCACCTGATAACCGCCGCTATCGGTCAGGATTGGCCGTTCCCATCCCATGAAGCCATGCAAGCCACCCAGCCGCGCAATCCGCTCGGCACCCGGACGAAGCATCAGATGATAGGTGTTGCCAAGAATGATATCCGCGCCCGTCGCGCGGACCTCCGCCGGCCGCATCGCCTTTACAGTGGCTGCCGTGCCTACCGGCATGAAGGCGGGCGTGCGGATGTCGCCACGCTGCATTTCGATGACGCCAGTGCGCGCCTTGCCGTCGGTGGCTGAGATTGAAAAGGAGAATCTGGGTCGGGGCATAGAGGCCCCTCTAATAGTTGGCGGGCTCAGCAGGTCAAATGGGTTCCCCGTAAAAGCACGTATTCACGCGCATTGCCTCTCGCAATATATCAATAGTTAACGCGCTTTTCACTAATTTGGTACTATGTTACAAGCGGTTGTCTGATGCAGCGGGGGGGCTACCGCTTGTCTCGACATAAGAAAAACGGATCAATCCGCTTCCGCGGGCGAACTCTTCAATCCGGCGATAACGGCCGATGAAGGTTTCGATCCCGGCTGTCATGGTCAATTCCCATGGACGGCCGTCGGGCGTGCGCAACATCAACGCCACACGCCCCTGATTTTTCGAAAAGTCCGCCATAGGTCGGATGTAGGGGAAAAAGGTAAAAAAAGGATTTTTGCAGATCCGGTATGGGGAGGCGCGACG
>DATEFI010000378.1:0-7048 GCA_035280705.1 Rhizorhapis sp.
CAGTCGGGCATCGGCGTGGAGTTCGGGCTGGAGGGTCTGGAGGAATATACCCAGGCCAAGGTCATCAGCATTGCGCGCGGGGCCTGATCATGACGATCGAAACAGAACTTTCCGGAGGCCTGGGCGGTGATGTTCCGGCCCGGATCGCCGCAGCGGTGGTGCGCGAGCGCGGGGGTGCATTCTCGATAGAGGAAATCGAGTTGGGACAGCCGCGCTCCGACGAGGTGATCGTTCGGATCGAAGCGGCGGGCATGTGCCACACCGACATCGCGGTCCGGGACGGCGAAATGCCGATGCCGCTACCCGCCGTGCTGGGCCATGAAGGGGCGGGGCGCGTCGTGGCGAAAGGAGCCGAAGTAACTGGGCTCGCGCTCGGCGACCCTGTGGTCCTCACTTATCTGAGCTGCGGTCAATGCCGTGAGTGCGTTGGAGGGACCCCTGCGAGTTGCGCTGAACTCGGCCGGATGTGCTTTGGCGGCGCGCGGCCCGATGGCAGCCATGCGCTCTGCGGCGAGGGGGGAGAGGTTCTTAGCGACCGCTTCTTCGGCCAATCGTCCTTTGCCGCCTTTGCCGTCGCAAATCAGCGGAACGTCGTGAAAGTGCGATCCGATGCGCCGCTCCGGCTGCTGGGGCCGTTGGGTTGCGGGATCATGACCGGCGCAGGCACGGTGTGGAACGCGCTTGAAGCAGGGCCAGGATCAAGCCTCGCGGTTTTCGGTGCGGGTGCGGTGGGGCTTAGCGCCGTCATGGCCGCCCGAGTGGCAGGCGCGACGACGATCATTGCCGTGGACGTCGTGCCTTCCCGTCTTGCGCTTGCTCTGGAATTGGGGGCGACACACGCAATCGACGGCAGCGGGTGCGACGTCGTGTGCGCCATCCGCGCGATCCTGGCGGAGGGGACCGACTTTGCGGTCGACACGACGGGACGCGAAACCGTGATCCAAAATGCCCTTCTCGCTTTGCGCCAGCGGGGTGTCCTGGCACTGGTCGCGGCAGCGAAGCCTCAGCTCCAATTGGATATGTTCAATCTGCTCGCCGGCTGCAAGACGGTCCGTGGCGTCATTGAAGGCGGCGGCGCGGCGCATCTGCTCATCCCGCAGATTCTCGATCTTTATATGGCGGGCCGCTTTCCCTTCGACCGCATGATCCGCTTCTACGCGCCCGGCCAGATCAACGATGCCGTCCGCGACAGCAGCGGCGGCGATACGATTAAACCCGTTATCTGCTTCAGGGGAGATGTGGGTTGAGCCTGACGGATGGCTCCCGGCGTACAGCATAAAACCGGCAATAATGATATTTTGAGTCTCTATATTGTCCCTATGGATAATATATTGACTGCTTTCAAAAACCGGCTCATAAATTGACCGATAGGAAAAAATAGCATTGAGGAGGGGAATGGATGTCCAGTCGAGTTCTATTGTGCGCACTGATGGTTTCGAGCTTTCTGAGCCCGGCCGCCTTCGCTCAGGAAGCAGGTTCGGCCAGCCCGCCAGCCGACGCGGGCATGGCTGTAGGCGACATCATCGTGACGGCGCAGAAGCGTAGCGAGCGTTTGAACGATGTGCCGCTGTCGATTTCGGCCGCTACCGGCGAACAGCTTTCGCGCGCTGGCGTAACGTCGCCTTCCGATCTTGCAAAAGTCGTCACTGGTTTTTCTTATCAGCCCAGCAATTATGGCGCACCGGTCTATTCCATCCGCGGTATCGGCTTCTTCGACAATACGACGGCGGTTTCGCCAACGGTCTCCGTTTATGTGGACCAGGTGCCGCTGCCTTATCTTGTGATGACGCCGGGAGCCACGCTTGATCTTGAGCGCGTTGAAGTGCTCAAAGGGCCGCAGGGTACTCTTTTCGGGCAGAATTCGACCGGCGGCGCGATCAACTTCATCGCGGCCAAGCCCACGGACGAATTGTCCTTCGGCGGCAGCGCCGAATATGCGCGTTTCGATCAGGTCAATCTCGAAGCATTTGTGAGCGGACCGATATCGGAGAAGCTGAAGGTGCGCCTGGCCGCCAGGACCGAGCAGGGTGGCGCCTGGCAGAAAAGTGTTACGCGGCCTGGCGATGAACTCGGCGACCGGAACTTCACTTCCGGCCGTTTGATCCTGGACTGGAATCCGGACGAGGTGGCCCGCTTGCAATTCAGTGCAAGCGGCTGGATCGACAAAAGTGAGACGCGGGCAGCGCAGTACCGGCGATATTCGCCCACCTCTCAGAATTACCGCGATCCCGAAGCGATATTGACGGCAACACCGCCAGCGCCCGACGACAATCGTTTCGCCGACTGGGACCCTGACCGGACCTTGAGGCAGGACAATAAATTCGCTCAGTTTTCCTTGCGCGGGGAATTTGACCTGTCCGACGAGGTCACACTGACCACCATTACGGCTTATTCAATACTCGACTATCTTTCGCCCGTGGATTCGGATGGCACGCAGCTGACGAATCTCTATGGCGTCACCGACGCGGATATGGAGACATTTTCGCAGGAGGTGCGCCTTGCCGGCAATTCGGCGGAGGGCAAGCTGAAATGGATGCTCGGCGGCAACTACAGCTATGACGACACGACCGAAAGCCGGTTCAATGCGACCATCGCGACGAATAACGGTGTCGGGCCTTTCCGCTGGAACGAATTCGTCGTGAACAACAATGTGGAAGTCAATACAATAGCGGCTTTCGGCAGCCTTGAATATCAGTTCACCGATACGCTCTCGGCCCAGGGGTCGGTGCGCTACACCAGTCAGCAGCGCGCGGCCGAAGGCTGTCTCGCGGATTCCGGCAACGGGCAATTGGCCAGAGCTTTCAGCGCGATCTCGCGGGTGCCGCTTGGGCCGGGGGAATGCGTGACCTTGCAGTCGCCGGTTCCGCCGGGGCCGCCGCCGTTCACGCCCGTTGGCGGCTTCCTCAAGAGCCGGCTTGACGAAGATAATGTATCCTGGCGCGGCAACCTGAGCTGGAAACCCAATTCCGATGTTCACATCTATGCGAACGTGACAAAGGGATATAAGGCCGGGTCCTTCTCTTCACTGCCGCTTGTGTTCAGCGGACAATATGAGCCCGTGCCCCAGGAAGCCCTTCTTGCCTATGAGGCGGGGTTCAAATTGTCGGCGCTCGACAGGACAGTTCAGCTCTCCGGCGCGGCCTTCTATTATGATTATAAGGACAAGCAGATCCTTGGATATGTACTGACCCCCTTCGGCAATTTGCCGGGGCTGGTCACTGTGCCCAAATCGAGGGTGGCCGGCGGCGAAGTCAATCTGAACTGGCGGCCGGTGGAAGGCTTGGCGCTCAACGGCAGCGCGACCTATGTCAATTCCAAGGTCCGGGGCGACTATATTACGCGCGATCCGTTTTCCGTCCCGATCAATATCAATGGCTTTGCCTTCCCCAATACACCCAAATGGCAACTGACCGGCGACGCCGAATACAGCTTCCCCGTATCCGCCGGTCTCAAGGCATTTGTTGGCAGCAATGTTTCCTATCGCAGCAGCAGTCCCGCCACTTTCGGAGGGGGGGACGAGTTCATATTGCCCAACTATACGCTTGTTGACCTGCGCGCCGGAGTCGAGAGCGCTGACGGCAGGTGGAGCGCGCAAATATGGGGGCGCAACGTCTTCGACAAATTCTACACCATCAACGCAGCCCATGTGATCGATACCGTCACCCGAGTAGCGGGCAAGCCCGCTACCTATGGGATCAAGCTGTCATATAAATATTGATTAAGGGGGGCTTCCCGGTCCTGGGCGCGGGACCGGGAAGATTGACCGGTCTTGGTGCGAAGGCCGGGGGCCGACGAAACAGGTTCCGGCCATAAATCGCCCATTCTTTATTGCCAGTGCTTGCAAATTTGGTGTTTGGACAGGATATAAGGTGCAAATTTGTCAAATGGGACGAAATTGTGGCCAAGCAAACTAATAGCAAGATGGTTGATGACGTATTTAGGAAGCCAAGTAATCAGGACGAAATTGTAAACAAAAGGCGAAGGCAAGCCAGATCTGTAGAAACGCGAGCAAAGATATTGGAGGCGGCGACACAGGAATTTGCTGAGCTTGGTTTCGATGGTGCGACCACAAGATCGATTGCCCAACGTGCAAATTTGCGCCACGCCCTTGTCCTCTATCATTTTGAAACAAAGACCGGTCTTTGGCAGGCCGTCATGGAGGACATCGTCTTCTGGTTCAACGATGCGTTTGAACGAAGGCTCGTCGGACTGGATGGCGTCGAAGACCCGATCAAGCTGCGCTTGCTTCAGGCGGACTTTATCCGAATGGCTGCGGCGCATCCGGAGCTTCACTGGTTGATGTCCCATGAAGCCGGGCGGACCGGCGAGAGGCTTGACTGGCTCATGGGTTCGCTTATCGGCGGCACCTTCACGCTTTTCGGTGAATTGATCACCAGTTCACAGAAGACCGGCCATTATGTTCAGGGCAATCCCTATCACCTCCATTATCTGTTTCTCGGCGCCGCCGCCCGGATATTCATGCTTGCCGCAGAAGCGGAGCGGGTCATCGGGCGTTCCCCGTTCGAACCGGAATTTGTGGAAGAACATGTCAGATTATGTGCCGAGCTGTTTTTCCGTGAACCTGACGCGGGATCGAAGCGCAAGCGCGGCTGAACAGCGCTAGCTAAAATCGACAGCCCGGATCGGAGGCGCCTTCGTACATTGCGGGGGCGCTTCGTCTTGCAGCGCGCTTCACCTGCTTCCCGCCCTCCCATCGCATCATATCAATTTATCTTGGCAAAGCCGCCCTGACCGGCCGGCTGCGTCGGCAGCCGCAGGTGCATGACGACGGTTTTGTTGGCGAAGCTCGTTCCTCATGCAGTTCCACCAGACGTGCAAAAGCAAAATGCAAAAATATTTCAAAATAACATTCTTATACTGTCCTTTTGGATTGACATTACAAGCAGGCCGCGCAAAAAGCTTTCCATGCAGGAGAGAAGCAACGCCAAGGAAGCGCCCGGCCACCGCGCCGCGATAGCGCAATCGCTGATCGATCGGGCCAAGCGGCTTTCTGCCGCTACCCTGCATGAGGCCAGTGGCCGCCGGGGCGCGCTTCCGCACATGATCCTGCCCATCGACAGGGCCATGCATGTGGCTGGTCCCGCCCTTCCGGTGCGCTGCCCTGCGGGCGACAATCTCGCCATTCATGAAGCTCTTGCGGTGGCGGAGCCGGGCGATGTGCTCGTCGTGGATGTGGGCGAAGGCGTTGGCTTTGGATATTGGGGGGAGATCATGGCGACTGCGGGGGTGGCCCGCGGGATTTCCGGCGTGATCATTACGGGCGGAGTGCGGGACGTGGTTCGCCTGGTGGAGATCGGGCTGCCTACCTTTTCGGCGGCAATCACCATCCGGGGCACGGGCAAGGACCGGACTGCCGACTGGGCCGTGGGGGAGGCCGTCCGGGTGGGCGAAGTCGTCGTGCGGCGCGGCGACCTCGTCGTCGGGGATGCTGACGGTATCGTCGTCCTTACGCCTGCGGAAGCTGCAAAGGCCATTCCAGCCGCCGAAGAGCGGGATGAAAAGGAAGCAGCGATTATCGAAAAGATAAGAGCGGGCGCGCTGACGCTCGACGTTTATCATTTCTAGGATGCAGTTCTGAGAGGACCTGGCCGTGCTGACTCATGAAGAAAATGAGCTTCTGACCCGAATAGGACCGGGCACGAAAATGGGCGACTATCTGCGTCGCTACTGGCACCCGATTGCCGGCATTTCCGAGTTCGAGAGCCGGGATATAAAACCCGTTCGTCTCTTCGGAGAAAATCTGGTCCTCTACAAGGACAAGTCGGGGGAATTCGGACTGGTCGCCCGGCAATGCGCGCACCGCCGGGCTGATCTCGCCTATGGCATGGTCGAGGATCACGGTCTGCGCTGCAATTATCATGGGTGGTGCTTCGACAAGCATGGCGCGTGCACCGAACAGCCGTTCGAGGACGTCGTTCGCGGCAGGGAGGCCGGTGCGGGGGGGCGGGGCAGCATCCGTCTCACCGCCTATCGGGTGCAGTGCCATGCGGGCATGATCTGGGCCTATATGGGCCCCGATCCCGCGCCATTGCTGCCGGACTGGGAGCCTTTTTCCTGGAAGAACGGCTTTGTCCAGATCGTTCTCTCGGAAGTTCCGTGCAACTGGCTGCAATGTCAGGAGAATTCGATTGATCCCGTGCATTTTGAATGGATGCATGAAGCCTGGGCGCAGCGGCTGAAGGGTCAGGACGGCCCACCGCCGCCCCGTCATCTGAAGGTCGACTTCTCCGAATTCGAATATGGCTTCCGCTATCGCCGGATAAAGGAAGACAGCGACGAGCAGCACGAGAACTGGAGCGTGGGACGGGTCGCCCTGTGGCCCAACTGCTTCTATCTTACCGAGCATTTCGAGTGGCGGGTGCCGATCGACGACGAGAACACGCTTTCGGTGACCTGGAAATATTCTCGCGTGCCGCGCGAGCAGGAGCCCTATGTTCAGGAGCGGATTCCGACCTGGGTAGGGCCGGTGTTCGATGGCAAGGGTGAGTGGATCACCAGTCATGTGATGAACCAGGACTTCCTGGCATGGGCAGGGCAGGGGGCGATCACTGACCGGAGCAAGGAAAATCTGGGCCTTTCCGACCGAGGTATCGTGCTGCTGCGGCGGCGCTTTTTCGCGGAACTGGAAAAGGTCGCCGCTGGTGGCGAGCCAAAGGGGTTGATCCGTGATCCTGAGAGCAATGTCGCCGTCGAACTGCCGTCCTGGGGCAAGCGCGAACTGCTTGAAGGCATGACCAAGGCGCAGATCGAAGCCAATCCGCTGCACCGCTTGCTCGCGACGACCTACGCCTTCCAGGCGGGCCAGCCGGAGGAGGTGCGCGCAGAAATGGCGGCGGCAATGGGGCTGGAAATCCAAGACTTCACAAGCATCGATCTCACCGATGCGCTGTCCCGCAAGGAAATCCGATGACCGAGCTTAGGAACCGTCTCGAAAAACTGGACACGCCCACACTGTCCGATGCGCTGGACAAGATGGGCCTTCCCGGCGCTGTGTTCGGCCTTGCGCCGATGACCGTTTCGCGCACTC
>DATEFI010000379.1:0-2957 GCA_035280705.1 Rhizorhapis sp.
CTCGAAAGGGGGGCGAGTGAACCGCATGTCTATAAACTAAGATACAGCCCTTTGGGTTTCAAGCTCCCAAAGGGATATTTGAGAAAAAAATCGTACTGGGCAGTATGAACTATGTTAATCGGCAGTTCATCAAGCCTCGGACGCCTGGGGTGCTGGGACATTGGGGACCTTGCCCTGCTGAATCTGCTGCGCAAACAGGTCGCGCATCAGTTGCAGCGAAAACAGATGGGCATGGATCAGCGTCAGCATGCCGTTCTGGTTGATCTTGCGGAGCTGGTCGCCGCGCATGTCGCGTAGCTTTTCTTCGTTCACCATCTGGAAGCCGCGATAGACAAAGGGCTGGTCATTGCCCGGCATCTGGATCGCGACCTCTCCATCCATCAGCAGTTCGTAGGATTTCAGCTCCTCCACGAACTGTGCGGTGCGCTGGGCCGCCTGCTCGAACTGTTCGCAAAAGCCGAGGATGTTCTTCGTGACGTCCGAAGGCTGCGCTTCGTTGAACAGCTCATCCCCTTCGTCGAAGGCGCCGACGACATCGGAGGTGGGGTCAAAGCAGAGCGACAACTCGTCCGTGTCCGGCCGCAGCTTTGCCAGCATGAAGGGATAGCGGCGGACATAGGCGGGGACATAGGCCGGGCCGCGCAGCTTGCCTTCCTCATCCATGAAGGTGTTGACGCCCTCGTTCAGGGCCATCAGCGCCAGCGGAACCGGATCGGCGCCGGAGGAAAAGATGATCGGCAGGAAACGCTGCGCCTGCACGAATTCGTCGATGGTGAGCGGTACGGCGTGCTGCCTGGCCAGATGCGGAGCCGATTCGACCTGGCGGATGCGCCAATTGCCATGTTCGTTGCTGTTGAGCGGCACGAGGTCGTTGTAGAAGACCGGCAGGTTCTGGGCATTTGGCGCACTGGCCATGATAATTCTCCTAGAGGTGCGCTGAGCGCACTAGTTGGCCTAGCCTTCGGAGGCAAGGGGGATGAGTTTTCCGGGGTTCATGATCCCCTTGGGATCGAACGCCGACTTGATGGCGCGCAGAGCATGGAGTTGGGCTGGCGTGGCAAGTCGGCCAAGTTCCGCCCGCTTCATCTGGCCAATGCCATGCTCGGCCGATATCGAGCCGCCCGCCGCCACGACCTGATCATGAACGAAGGCACTGATGACGGGGCCGCTTTGGGCGATCCAGGGCGGCCCCTCGGTTCCCTTGGGCGCGCGCACATGGAAATGCACATTGCCGTCGCCCAGATGGCCGAAGCTGCTCGTGCTCGTGCCGGGGAAAGCCCGTTCCGCGGCTTGGCCGGCCTCGATCATGAAGGCCGGCATGGAAGCGACAGGCACGCTGATGTCGAACTGCAAGGCGGGGCCGAGCGAGCGTTCCGCCTGCGACAGCGATTCCCGCAGCCGCCAGAATTGTTCGGCCTGTGCCTCATTGGCGGCAATCGCAGCGTCCGTGATGACGCCCTGTTCGAAAGCAGCCGCCAGCGCAATCTCCAGCCTTTCGCGGGCGCTTGGTCCCTCGGCCGAGTCGAGGTCGGCTTCGATCAGTACATACCAGGGCGCGCGGGTTTCAGTGGGACAGCGGCTCCCCGGGATAAGGTTCAGGACCGCGTCCAGCGTCTCGTCCTCCAGGAGTTCAAACCCCTCCACAACATTTCCGATCGTCTGTTCCGCCAGGCGGAGCAAGGCGAGTGCGTCTTGAGGCGACCGGACGCAGGCCCAGCCCACCGCCCGGTCGGCGATTGCCGGCACGAGGCGGAGGCTCGCCGCAGTGACGACCCCGATCGTCCCTTCCGCGCCGATCAGTATCTGTTTGAGGTCATAGCCGCGATTGTCCTTCTTGAGGGCCTCAAGGCCATGATGGATGCTCCCATCAGGGAGCACCGCTTCCAGGCCCTCGACCAGGGCGCGCATCGTTCCATGGCGCAGGACCTGGGTTCCGCCCGCATTGGTGGAGACAAGGCCGCCAATGGTTGCCGAGCCCTTTGCTCCAAGGCTCAGCGGAAAACGGCGGCCAACGGCTTCGGCAGCCTCATGCAGGTTGGAAAGGATGACGCCCGCTTCGCAAACAACCAGATTGTCTTGTGCCGAGATGGACCGGATCCGGTTCATGCGCCGCAAGGACAGGATGAGCGCGCTGCCGTCCGGGGGAGGCGTGGCGCCGCCCACCATGGACGTGTTCCCGCCCTGCGGCACCAGCGGCACGCCTTTGTCGGCCGCCAGAGCGACGATCGCCGCTACCTCTTCCGTTGTGGCTGGAGCCAATATGGCGCGCGCCGCCCCATGATAGCGTCCGCGCCAGTCATGGACCCAGGGATCGATCGCGTCGGCATCTTCAATAAAGCCCTTCTCACCCAATATCGAGCGGAACGCAGCCAGGCAGTCGTCATTGATCATGGGCCCTATATGCGCGAGCGGGCATGACAATTCCAGTTGATCCCGCCGGATTAATCGGCTGTTCAATCGGGCGGGCATAGGGCTGTTGCTTTGAAAAGGGGATTCGTTTGCCGTCCGTGGCTCTTTTGTTCTTCATGCTGGCGTCCGGTCCGACGGACGGGGCCTATGCCCTGGCGGGGCAGGAATATGCCCAACTGACGATAAGGCGGCGCATCATCATTCGCGTGCCCGCCCTCGTCACCCGGCGCGCAGGACCTCCGCCCCAGCAGGAAATTCAGTGGAAGGAGAAAAAGGCCGGCCGTTGCTTGCCTATAAAGAGCATCGCGGGGGCGGCCATAAGGGAAGAGGACGGCGTCGACCTGATCCTCAATGACCAGCGGCGCTTCAGGGCCAAGCTCGATAGCTGCCAGTCCGCCGACTTCTATCAGGGCTTCTATGTGGAGCCGACCGTCGACGATCTTCTCTGTGCCGACCGGGACATGATCCACGCCCGCAGCGGGGCGATGTGCGAGATAGAGGCATTCCGGCAACTGGTTGTGAAGAAGTAGAGGTTTGCCGTTCGCTCG
>DATEFI010000380.1:0-8327 GCA_035280705.1 Rhizorhapis sp.
GCTTATCGGGACCAGCCACCCGTCCGTTGTTTACCACCATCATCAGCCTCCATTGGCAAAAGCCATGACGCGGGACAGGCGAACGCCCACCCGTCTGCCCGGAATGGGCGCGTCGCCCTGCGAGGACAGATCGACCTCCACGGGACGATTGACGCCGGTGAAGTGCCCCTCCACCCTCCAGTTTCCGCCCTTGCGGTACACGTTGGTGACCAGCAGGGGCAGGCTGCCGACACCATTGTCGTCACAGATCACCGCATCATGCGGGCGGAAATGCAGGTCGACCTTGCCCTCGGGCAACCGGTCCATCGGAACCTCGATGGAGCGGTCGAAGAACATGGCTTTTCCGCCTGAAACGGAAATGGGCACGCAATTGGTCTCGCCCACAAAGTCGGAGACGAAGGCGCTGCGCGGCGCCATGTAGATTTCCTCAGGCGTGCCGGTCTGCTCGATAACGCCATGGTCCATGACGACGACGCGGTCGGCCAGCTCCAGCGCCTCTTCCTGGTCATGAGTCACAAAGATGGAGGTAAGCCCCATCTGTTCGTGCAATTCGCGCAGCCAGCGCCGCAAATCCTTGCGCACCTTGGCGTCGAGCGCGCCGAAGGGTTCGTCGAGCAGCAGCAGCTTGGGCGCAACCGCGAGCGCGCGGGCAAGCGCCACGCGCTGCCGCTGGCCGCCGGAAAGCTGTGCCGGATAGCGATCGCCCACCTGACCAAGCTGCACCAGTTCAAGCAGTTCCTGGGCGCGCGCCTTTATATCGGCTTTGGCGGGCCGCAGGCGGCGCTTGCGCACGGAAAGACCGAAAGCGACATTCTCCGCGACCGTCATATGCTTGAAGAGTGCATAATGCTGGAACACAAAACCCACATGCCGGTCAGCGACGCGAAGGCCCGTCACATCCTCGCCATCGAAGGTCACCTGCCCGGCATCAGGGAACTCCAGGCCCGCAATGATGCGGAGCAAGGTCGTCTTGCCTGAACCGGAAGGGCCCAACAGCGCCAGGAACTCGCCGTCGCGCACCTCGAGGTTGACATTGCGGAGCGCGGAAAAGGTTCCGAAATCCTTGCTGATATTCTCAAGCTTAATCAATGCCCCGCACTCCCGCGCTGATAGTCGAACCGCCATTCAAGCACGCTTTTCACGACCAGCGTCACCAGCGCCAGCATGGCCAGCAGGGAGGCAACGGCGAAGGCGCCGACAAAATTATATTCATTGTAGAGAATCTCGACATGCAGCGGCATGGTGTTGGTCAGTCCGCGAATGTGACCCGAAACCACCGACACCGCGCCGAATTCCCCCATGGCCCGCGCATTGCAGAGCAGCACGCCATAGAGCAGGCCCCAGCGCACATTGGGCAAGGTCACATGCCAGAAGGTCTGCCAGCCCGAAGCGCCCAGAGAGATGGCAGCTTCCTCATCATCCCGCCCCTGCTCCTGCATCAGCGGAATGAGTTCCCGCGCGACGAAGGGAAAGGTGATGAAGATCGTCGCGATCACAATGCCCGGCACGGCAAAGATGATCTGCACATCATGCTCGGCAAGCCAGGCGCCGAACCATCCATGCGCGCCGAACAGCAGCACGAAGATCAGACCCGAAACAACGGGAGAAACCGAGAAAGGCAGGTCGATGAAGGTGATGAGCAGGCTCTTGCCGGGAAAATCGAACTTGGTGATCGCCCATGAAGCGGCAAGTCCGAAGATCACATTGGCGGGCACGCTGATCGCCGCGACGATCAGGGTCAATTGGATGGCAGACCAGGCATCCGGTTCCACCAGCGCCTGGGCATAGGCAAGGACGCCCTGCTTCAACGCTTCGGCAAAGACGGCCACCAGAGGCAGCAGAATGAAAAGACCGATAAAGGCGAGCGCAATGCCGATCAGCGCAAGCTGCGCGGGCTTTGTCTCCTGTAGCGCGAAATTCATTGCCCGGACATCCTGCGGCGGCTCCAATATTGAAGCAGGTTGATGAACAGGAGCACGGCAAAGGAAGCGATCAGCATGACGGTCGCAATGGCCGTGGCGCCTGCATAAGCAAATTGTTCAAGTTGCGTCACGATAAGCAGCGGAGCGATTTCGGACACATAGGGCATGTTGCCCGCGATGAAGATCACTGATCCATATTCGCCCACGCCCCGCGCGAAAGCCATGGCGCAGCCCGTGATCAGCGCTGGTGAGATCGCGGGCAGGATCACGCGGCTAAAGGTCTGTATCCTGGTGGCACCGAGCGTCGCGGCAGCCTCCTCAACATCCTTGCCAAGATCGGAGAGCACCGGCTCCACCGTCCGCACCACGAAGGGCAGACCGATGAAGATCAGCGCCACCACCACGCCGAGCGGGGTGAACGCCACCTTGATGCCGAGGGGATCGAGATATTGTCCGATCCAGCCATTGGGCGCATAGAGCGCGGTAAGCGCAATGCCCGCAACAGCCGTCGGCAGCGCGAAGGGCAGATCGATGAACGCATTGATCACGCGCTTTCCCGGAAAATCATAGCGCACCAGCACCCAGGCGATGAGCAGCCCGAAGACGGCATTGACAGCCGCCGCCGCGGCCGCCGCACCAAAGCTCAGCCGATAGGCCGCCAGCGCCCGTTCCGAAAGGCCGACCGCAACGAACTCGGTCCAGCCCATTCCCGCCGCGCGAATAAAGACCGCGCTCAGCGGGATGAGAACGATAAGGGATAGCCAGACAACGCTGAATCCAAATGTGAGGCCGAAGCCGGGGATGACCGACTTGCGACGACGGCTTGCCGTTTTGGGAGGGGCTTGGCTGATCTGCAGTTGTCTGCTCAATGCTACGTCCATATGGGTGCCTAGCGCTTCGTCGCGGCGAATATCTTGTCGAATATGCCGCCGTCGTCGAAGAATCGGGCCTGCGCGGCTTTCCAGCCCCCAAAGTCCTTGTCAATAGTGACGAGGTTCAGCTTGGGGAACACGGCAGCGTACTTTTCAGCCACCTTGGGGTCGCGCGGACGATAGAAATTCCGGGCGATGATCGCCTGGCCTTCGGGCGTGTAGAGGAAGCGGAGATAGGCTTCTGCCGCCTTTTCAGCGCCATGCTTCTTCGCATTGGCGTCCACCACCGCGACCGGAGGCTCGGCCAGGATGGAGATGGAAGGCGCGACAATCTCGAACTTTCCGGCGCCCAATTCCCTTTCCGCGAGAAAGGCTTCATTTTCCCAGGCGAGGAGGACATCGCCGATGCCGCGCTCCACAAAGGTGGTCGTAGCCCCGCGCGCACCGCTGTCCAGCACCGGAACCTGCGAAAAAAGCTTGGTCACATAGGCTTCGGCCGCGGCATCGGACCCGCCCTTGTGCTTGCCATAGGCCCAGGCGGCCAGGAAGTTCCAGCGCGCACCGCCGCTGGTCTTCGGATTGGGCGTGATCACCTGGACGCCAGGCCTCACAAGGTCGCCCCAATCCTTGATCTTCTTGGGATTACCCTTGCGCACCAGGAATACGATGGTCGAGGTATAGGGGGAACTGTTATCGGGCAGCCGGGCCTGCCAATCTGCCGGGAGCAGCTTTGCCCGCTCGGCAATGGCTTCAATGTCATAGGCCAGCGCCAGCGTGACAACGTCGGCTTCCAGCCCGTCGATCACCGCGCGCGATTGCTTGCCCGAGCCGCCATGGCTCATGTTGAAATTGATCGCCTGCCCGGTTTCGCTTTCCCATTTCTTGGCGAAGGCGGCGTTGATCTCCTTGTAGAGCTCACGCGTCGGGTCATAGGACACGTTCATCAGCGTCAGCGTCTTGCCGTCTTTCCCTGCTTCACCCGAGCATGCGGGAAGCACCAGCAGGCCAGCAAAAGCCGCGGCCGACAGAATGAATGTGCGTTTTTTCATCGCTTCCCCCTCTTCAGTAATGTCTTGTCTATCTCTACTAAATCGATAGACAAGAAAGCTAAATTTGTGACGCCAAAAGAATCTTTATCTAAGGTCTGCCCGGCACCCCTTGAAAGGATGCCGGGCGGCTCTGGCGATAACACCGAAATATGTCAAAGGCTGTTGCCCGGAAAGCGGACCACCTTATCCTCCACCGTGCGCGTCCGGACTATGCTTTCCGCGGATTGGCGGGGGTGCAGCGGTTCGGCTTCGCTCGCAATGGCGACCAACTGGTTTAACAGATATTGGCCATATTCCCATTCACCCAGGCGGGATTCGGCGTTGATATGCCCCACCTCGCCTGCATCCACGCAATGGCTGCCCCAGAATTTCGCCAATGTGTGAGCCCGCGTGAAGGAGATATAAGGGTCGTTCCGGCTGGCAGCGACAATCGAGGGGAAGGGCAGCAATCCCTTCGGCGCCGGCCCAAAGGCGGTCAGCCGCCCGTCCAGCGTTGCCGTGTCCACATCGGGGGGCGCCACCAGCAAAGCTCCTGCAACAGGATGGCCAAAGGGCGGCCGCTCAAGCGCAGCCCACCAGGCGACGGCGAGACAGCCAAGGCTGTGCGCGGCCAGGATCACCGGTCGGTCCGCCTGCCGAATGGCGGCATTCAGCTTGTTCACCCAGGTGTTGCGATGCGGGCGATCCCACATGCCCAGATCGACACGCTCGCAATCATTGCGAACCGCTTCCCAAATGGTCTGCCAGTGGCCAGCCCCGGAATTATTCAGGCCCGGCACCGTCAGGATCAAGGGATTATGCCGCTCGAGTGCGGAATAGGATGCCATGAAACTTCTCCTGATGGGGGCGAATCGCCCATTTCATGGCTTCAATTTATTTCTACTCTTTCAGTTGACAAGAGAATGTTGTCCAAATGTGGCGCAAATGCGGCAATCTGTTACGGGAGCGTCGTAAGCGCCAGCCGGTCCACGGGATCTGCCAGAGTTATGCCATCCAGAATGGCGGCGGTTTCGTCGCGCACCTTCAGCATGATCTGATGCAACTTGCATTCCTCCTCGGGCACGCAATTCTCGCATCTTTCATGTGCAAAGCGGCTGGCGCAGGGAACCAGCGCAAGGGAGCCCCTGGTAATCCTTATGATGTCGCCATAGCGGATATCGACAGGCGGCAGCAGCAGCCAATAACCCCCATCCCGCCCCCGCTGCGTCCCCACCAGCCCTTCCCGCGACATTTCGGAGAGAATGACGGTCAGGAACTTGGCGGGAATATTCTGCGCTTCCGCGATTTCCTTTAGCTGGACAGGGCCCTGCCCATAGCGGTCAGCGAGATATTGCAGCGCCCGGAGCGCATATCTGGTCCTTTGGGAGAGCATATCTCGATTATTATGGTAGATAATGGCAATGTCATGGCATGGCGTGGGGAATTTTAGGGCTCGGCATGAGACCTAACCCACGTCGTCCCTGCGCAGGCAGGGATCCCGCTTTTCTTCAAGAATATGAGCCAAAGACAGCTGGGTCCCGCCTCAGCGGGGACGACGGGAATCTGGCAGCAAAATTCCCAGGGCCGAAAATGGCCGCTGGACTAGAAAACCTTGCTCAGTCCAATCGAGCCGTACGCACGCGCCTTGCGCCCCTCCTGAAAAGTGGCACCCGCCCCTAGCTGAAGGTCCAAGTTCGGCGCTACCGAGGCAGCCAAAAAGGCACCCGCTGTGGTCTTGGAATAGGTGGGATTGCCGGTGATCCCCCCTTCCACGCCAAGCCGGTATTTCTGCCCGCCCAGTTTCCTGCCAAGCTGGGCCCTCGCCTCATAAGCTCCGTCAAATGGCCCGACAGAGGCGATCCAGCCAAGCCGCCAGGCGGGGCCGTCGAAGGCGCCGTCGGTCTGCAATCCCACGTCCCAGCGGGAACCCTGCCGCTTGTTGCCCGGATCATCGGGCGAAAGATCGGTGTAGGTATAGCGAGGCCCCGCCGCGGCATTCGCCCATCCCCAAGGCCCTGAGATCTGGTAGACCAGCGCCGCTTCTGCGCCGGCGTAGCTTGCATCGATGTTGGTCGCGCCATCATAATGATAGGTGCCGCCATTGACGCTGCCCCGCAGCGCCAGTCCCTTGCCAAGGCGCGCGCCGGGAAGGGCCTTGATCACGCCGCCATAGGCCGAGATCGTATCGCTCACCGTACCGCCTGTGAACCAGACGCCTGTGGGCGTGTCGCCTTGCGCCCAAGCGGGTTGAAGGCTCACCAGCGACAGGCCAGCGGCAAGGGCGATTTTGGCGAGTTGCATCAGTTGGCGGTCCATGCGGGTTCCCTATGAAACAGGGCCGGGATGTCGCGGCTGTCCGCAAGCACGGCCATTTGAAGCGGCGAACCGCCGATGCTGTACTGGCGATAGCCCGCAAGCTGCAGATCGCCCGCCGCGCAATGGCCATCCAGCCGAAGTTTCAAATGCGAAGTGGCGGGCAGATTGGCGTAGGATAGCACGCGATATACCCCATTTTCATTGCGGACCAGACAAGCCGCACCGGCCTTACCTTCAATCGCGAGATGCCCCATTTCCCATGCCTGTTCAATGGCTTGGTTGCGCCTGCCGGAGAAAGGCCAGAGCGATCGCCACGTCCTGCCCCGGGCTTCGGCCCAGCCGTTCACATCCCATTGCAGCGCGTTGCCGTAGAGGCAGGCGTTGAGAGCATCGGCCGCGGCAGGATTCGGCCAGTCGAAGTGCAGCCCCAATATCTCGTTCTGGCCAGACGACTTGGCAAAGCGGCGCATGACCTTCGCCCGGAAGGGGATTGGTCCTGCAGGAAGGATGAGTTCGCCCTCCACCACATCGCCCTGGCTGTGGCCCCGGCGGATGTCCAGGCTCATGCCGAGCGAGGACACATCCCGCGCAATGCAATAGCGGGATTTGACGCGGTCCGACCCGTCGCGGGTGGTGACGCGCGCGATCAGCGGGACCGGGAAGCGATGCTCGGAACGCCGCTGCGACAATCTGCCCGTGGCGAAGCGTAGCGCCTTGATCGCCAGCGCCGAGCTGATCGCCACCCAGAAAATATTGGCGACGAATGCGCCCTCGGGCAAATGATGATGCTCATGAAAGCGATAGGTGCCGATCAGCATCGAGAGGATGCCGCCCGCCGCCACCAGCATCTGCGGCCAAAGGCTGATGGGCAGGCGCAGGTCGCCCTGAAGCCCCTTGGGCGTGACGGAGAACTGCCATTTGATCGGCAGGATCAGCGCAAGCGTCGCCTTGATGAAGGTGGCGAAGCGAAGGAAATTATATTCCTCGGTCCAGACCGTCTTGGCATAGCCCCGGCTGAAGATCTCGTTGACGACCATGCCGGAGAGCAGCCAGGTCGCGAAGACCAGCAGGAACTGCCAGCCTGTCCAGATGATCGGCATGGAGCCGGTCGCGAGCACAAGGATAGGCAATATATAGACGATCGCCTTCTGCCACCCTTCGAAATAGGTGATGGTGGAGGTGAGGTAAGCGATGCGCTGGGCAAGCGTCAGGCGGCCCCGGAAGAGTATGCCTTCCTTTGCCCAGACCTGCATGGCGCCCCGGCCCCAGCGGAGGCGCTGGGTCGAATATTGCTCCAGGTTCGCAGGCGAGAGGCCAAAGGCGAGCGCCTCGGCATGATAGACCGCCGACCAGCCATTTTTGTGGAGCCGCAGCGAGGTGTGCATGTCCTCGGTGATGGTGCCGGTGGCAAAGCCGCCAATATCCTCCAGCGCCTTGCGCCTGATAACCGCGCAACTGCCGCAGAAGAAGGTGGCATTCCACCGGTCTTTCCCCGGCTGGATCGCACGATAGAACAATGTCTGTTCATGCCAGGCTTCCTTCGATCCGGCAGAACCCCGGTGCTGGAACGAATCCACATTGTAGAAATCCTGCGGCGTCTGAACAAAGGACACGGCAGGGTCCATGAAATAGCCAAGCGTGCGTTCAAGGAAGTCGGGCGAAGGCGCATGATCGCAATCGAAGATCGCGACAAAGGGCGCATCCGACAGGGTGAGGGCATTGTTGAGATTCCCGGCCTTGGCATGGGACCGGTCCTGCCGCGCCACATATTTGACCTGAAGCTCGCGGGCGAGCGCCTCCATCTCCTGGCGGCAGCCGTCGTCGAGCAGCCAGATTGCGCGGGCATGCGATACCTGCTTTGCGGCAAGCAGCGTGCAGCGCAGGATATCGACCGATTCATTCCAGGTCGTGATGAAGATATCCGCCTCATAGCCCACAGGCGGGGGAGGGGCTTGCCTTTCCACCAGCGTCCATGTCGAAAAGACATGCAGGATCAGCGTGAAGACGCCAAACAGCTCCGCAAGGAGCAGAAGGCTCGCCAATATGGGCGCGTTCGGATTCCACAAGGGCAGCCGGTAGGCGAAATAGAATATCGAGGTGGCGAGAAATGTCCCGAAGGCCACCACGCCAAGGGGTTTCACACGGTGCAGCTTGATGACCCCCGCGCCCGCCAGTCTGGCGGCGCGACG
>DATEFI010000381.1:0-10746 GCA_035280705.1 Rhizorhapis sp.
CGATGACATGCGGGAGGGACTGACCGCCATCGTCTCGGTGAAGCTGCCCGATCCGAAGTTCAGCAGCCAGACCAAGGACAAGCTGGTCAGTTCCGAGGTGCGGCAGCCGCTGGAAAGCCTGATGGCGGACAAGATGGCTGAATGGCTGGAGGAAAATCCCGCCCATGCCAAGACGATCGTCCAGAAGATCATCGATGCCGCCGCGGCTCGCGAAGCCGCACGCAAGGCCCGCGAACTGACCCGCCGCAAGGGGGTGATGGACATCGCCTCCCTGCCCGGCAAGCTCGCCGACTGCCAGGAACGGGACCCTGCCAAGTCCGAACTGTTCCTGGTGGAGGGTGATTCGGCCGGCGGCTCCGCCAAGCAGGGCCGGGATCGGCATTATCAGGCGATCCTGCCATTGAAGGGCAAGATATTGAATGTCGAACGCGCGCGCTTCGACCGGATGCTCTCCTCAAAGGAAATCGGCACGCTCATCCAGGCGATGGGCACTGGCATCCGCGATGATTTCAATATCGCGAAGCTGCGTTACCACAAGATTGTGATCATGACGGACGCCGACGTCGACGGCGCGCATATCCGAACCCTGCTGCTCACCTTCTTTTACCGGCAGATGCCGCAGATCATAGAGAATGGGCACCTCTTCATCGCCCAGCCGCCCCTTTACAAGGCAGCGCGCGGCCGGTCGGAGGTTTATCTCAAGGATGAGGCAGCGCTCGATCAATATCTGGTCGACAATGGCATAGAGGCCATGCGGCTCGATACTGCCCAGGGATCGCGCTCGGGACAGGATCTGCGCAGCCTGGTCGAACATGCACGGCGCATGCGTACGCTCATGCGCTATGTGCCCCGCCGCTATGACCCGGCGATCATAGAGGCGCTGGCCCTTGGCGGAGCGCTCGCGCCCGAACTGGATCGCACCGCCCGCAACGAAAAGCTGAAGGCCGCCGTGCATTGGATGGAGACCAATGATGAAGAGGGCACGTGGACCGGCCGCATGTCCGAAGAAGGGGGCTTCCATTTCGAGCGGCTGTGGCGCGGCGTCACGGATCATCACATGATCGAAGCCACTTTCCTTGGAAGCGCGGAGGCCCGCAAGCTTCATGCATTGGCGATCGAGCAAGCCGAAAGCTATGAGACGGCAAGCCGCCTGGTGGCCGCAAAAACCGCCACCGTGCAGCAGACCTCCGACGAAGAAGGCGAAGAGGAAACACCGGCAGTGGTATCGAAGGGCATCACTGTCACCCGTCCTTCGCAACTGCTGGATGCGATCCTCCAGGCTGGCCGGAAGGGCCTGTCGATCCAGCGCTACAAGGGCCTTGGCGAAATGAACGCGGAACAGCTGTGGGAAACGACGCTGGACCCGTCCAATCGCTCAATGCTTCGCGTGGAGATCGATCAAGCCGATGTTGCGGACGAGATCTTCACTCGCCTGATGGGCGATGTCGTGGAACCGCGGCGCGAGTTCATTCAGGATAATGCCCTCAGCGTCGCCAATCTGGACGTCTAGATAGTTACTTCCGTTCGTAGAGCGAAGTCGAGACACGTTGCCACCCAGGCCAACGTCCCTCGACTTTGCTCGGGACGAACGGATCGGCCTTGATCCACCCTTTCAACACTACGGCTCAGAAAGCTCAGCAAGCCGCTGCCGCCTTGCAGTCGAGATGAACTATTACTGACGCCGCCAGTTAAGCTGTCTCTGCTGATGCACGAGGCTGGCTTGAACGACCGCGTCCGCGAACCCCTGGAAGCCGATACGCAGGTCGAGGCTCCTCCTCCGCCTCCGGGCATAATGAAGCTTGCCGGTGCGGGCGTGGTTACGGGTGCGGCTGACGACGACCCATCGGCTATCGGCACCTATGCCAGCGCCGGCGCAAAATATGGGCTGGGATTCCTCTGGATCGCACCAGTCCTGCTGCCTATGATGTATGTCGTCGTCTATCTGTCGGCCAAGATCGGACAGGTGTACGGCAAGGGACTGTTCGCCTGCATCAGGGACCACTTCCCGCGCTGCGTGCTGATGCCGATGGTGATATTGGCCTTCACCGGCAATGTCATTGGGGCGGCGGCCGACCTTGGCGGCATTGGGGCGGCGCTCAACCTGCTGATGCCCATCCCGATCCCGCTTGTCGTAGTTGGGACCGCCGCGATCATCTTCACGATCCAATATTTCGGATCCTATACGCTCATCCGGCATATCTTCCGGTGGCTCGCTCTCATTCTGTTCGCTTATGTGGCAGCGGCGATCATGGCCAGGCCCGATCCCCTGGCAGTGATCCGCGCCACTTTCATTCCGCGCGCCAGCTTCGACGCGGAGTTCCTGTCCCTTGTCGTCGCCTGCATCGGAACGTCGCTTTCCGCCTATATCTACACCTGGCAATCGAACCAGGAGGTGGAGGAACAGATCGCCATCGGGCGGAAAAGGCTGTGGCAGCGCAAGGGCGCGACGCAGCGCGAAATGAAGCGCACCAGCCGCGATGTGCTGGCGGGCATGATTTTCTCCAACATCATTCTCTACTTCATCATCCTGGCGACCGGCCTTACCCTGCATCCGGCGGGCGAGACCGAGATCGAAACGGCTGCGCAAGCCGCCGCCGCGCTTGAACCGCTCGCCGGGGAAGCGGCCACTTATCTCTTCGCCGCCGGAATTATCGGGGTTGGATTCCTGGCGGTGCCGATCCTGACGACAGGGGCAGCCTATAACATTGTGCAGGGCATGGGCCGCGAAGGCAGCCTTCACGATGATCCACGCGATAACAGGCTGTTCTACGCTATCATCGGCATCGTGACGGCGCTTGCCGTGGCGATGAACTTCCTTGGCTTCAATCCCATGCGGGCACTCGTCTGGTCCAGTATCGTCCAGGGCTTTTCCGTGCCGCCTCTCCTGCTGATCATGATGCTGCTGACCAATAGCCGGAGGGTGGTGGGAGCCCGCACCAATGGCCGCTGGACCAACTTCCTGGGCTGGACCACCACGCTCATCACCTTCCTGTGCGCTGTTGCGCTGGTTGCAAGCTGGCTCTCATGACAGGGTGATTGCCTGGGGCGGCCCTGGTCATGCCAGCAGCAATCTTGCCCGGCATCCAATGGCGGGATTAAAGTTCCGGTCCCATCCGTTTGCCATCTGACACTCGGGTGGGAGCGGAGACATGGCGGAACTGGACTATTTATATCAGCGCTACCGGAAAGAACTGGAATGCGTTGAACAGGCGCAGTGCCCCCATGCGCGACGGGTGCATCGGGAACTGGCGCGGCTTTATGCCATTCGTATAGATGTGCAGAACCACATGATCTCCCGCACCATGACTTCCATCGGTCGTTCGGCAGGGTAGCAACAATTGCTGCCGGAGCGGGCAGGTTGTGGCATGAAGAATCAAGTGAGCAGCCGCCTTGCCGTTCGGGGAGAGGATCATGATCGACCGCAGAAGCTTTTTGGGGGCAAGTGCGGCCATCGCTGCCCTGCCTGCGTCGGGCGCGGCACAAAAACGGCGAAGTAATGGCGCATTCCCGCGCGGCTTCCTCTGGGGTGCGTCAACCGCCGGGCATCAGATCGAGGGGAATAATGTCGGCAGCGACAGCTGGTTTCTCGAACATCTGAAACCAACCGCCTATGAAGAGCCGTCCGGCGACGCGGCGAACAGCTTTCACCTCTGGCCGCTGGATATGGATATCGCCAGGAGCATGGGCCTCAATGCCTATCGCTTCTCGCTCGAATGGCCGCGCATAGAGCCCGAGCCGGGCCTTTTTTCCATTGCGATGCTCGATCACTACAAGCGCATGATCGAGGGATGCCGCGCTCGCGGACTGACCCCGATCGTCACCTTCAACCATTTCACGGCGCCCCGCTGGTTTTCGGCCAATGGGGGCTGGACCAACGGCGAAGCCCCCCAACTCTTCGCCCGCTTCTGCGACCGCGCGGCAAGGCATCTGGCAAATGGCATCGGTTATGCGCTGACGCTCAACGAGCCCAATATCCTGCGCGTCCTCAAAAGCCTGGAATTGCCGCCCCATATATTCGAGGGTCAGCGGGCCATGCTCGCAGAGGCCGCGCGCCGGTCGCTTACGCCCAAGTTCGTGGCGATGAATGTGGCCAATATGGAAGATGTCGATGCGATGCAGGCGCTGCTGATCGCCGGACACAAGGCTGGCCGCGCGGCCATCAAGGCGGCGCGAGGCGATCTGCCGGTCGGCGTTTCGCTCGCCATGTTCGATGACCAGGCGGCGGGTCCCAACAGCTAAATGGATGCCAAGCGCGCGGAAATGTACGGCGACTGGCTGCATGCCGCGCGCGGGGACGATTTCCTGGGGGTCCAGAACTATGAGCGGATGGTGTGGACCGAAAAGGGCCGTTTGCCCGCGCCGCCGGGAGCCAAGGTCAATTATCTCGACAATGAGGTTTATCCACCCTCATTGGCGGGAGCCGTCCGCTACGCCTATTCACAGGTGAAGCTGCCCATCCTGGTGACGGAGCATGGCGTTGGCACGACGGACGACCGCATCCGCGCCGAACTCATTCCCGCCGCTCTGAGCGGCCTCAAAAAAGCGATGGACGAGGGTGTCCGGGTCGCGGGCTATTGCCACTGGTCGCTGATCGATAATTTCGAGTGGATCTTCGGCTATCGCGTCAAATTCGGATTGCACAGCTTCGATCCGGTCACTTTCAAACGCGTCCCCAAGCCTAGCGCCGCCATCTATGCAGCAATTGCAAGGCGCAATTCACTTTGAGCGGTTAGCGATCCCCGTCAGGCTATGAAGCTGTAAAAGGCCGTGAAGAAAGCCGAAAAGCTGAGAGCAAAGAGCTTCCAGTCCTGATCGTCGGATGTGCGCTTGTCTTTCTTGCCCACCAAAAACAGCGTGGGAGGCAGCGAGCGCCGGAAAGGGTGCCGGGCGGATTCGGTGGTAAGGACGAGTCGCCGTTTCATGACGACTTGTTAACGGATTTTTAACTTTTTCCGCTAGTCGAAATGATAGTTAACCCCAGCACTGTTCCGGAGCGGGACGGGTGGGCGCTTCACCCGAAGCCGCCGCCGCCGGGCGTATGGATCTCGAACAGATCGCCTGCCGCCATGGTGACGGATGCGAGAGCGCCGACATCCTCCACGTCCCCTTTGCCGCGGATCACGAGATTGCGCCCCGGCTTTGCGTCCTTTCCCCCCTTGAGGCCCTTGGGAGCGATCCTGCGCCGGTTGGAGAGGATGCCCGCTGCCATGGGCTCAAGGAAACGGATGCGCCGCACAACCCCATCGCCTCCGCAATGCCGGCCTTTGCCGCCTGATCCTCTACGGATCGAAAATTCCTCAAGCAGAACCGGGAAACGGCTTTCCAATATTTCCGGATCGGTGAGGCGGCTGTTGGTCATGTGGGTCTGCACCGCCGAAGTGCCGTCATGATCCGGGCCGGCGCCGGAACCGCCCGCAACGGTTTCATAATATTGATAGCACTCATTGCCGAAGGTGAAATTGTTCATCGTCCCTTGCGATGGAGCGAGCGCGCCCATGGCGGCGAACAGGGCATCGGTGACCACCTGGCTGGTTTCGACATTGCCCGCCACGACCGCAGCAGGCGGCAAGGGATTGAGCATCGACCCTTCCGGCACGATCAGTTCCACAGGGCGCAGGCAGCCGTCATTCATCGGAATGGGATCGTCGATGAGGGTGCGGATGACATAAAGCGCCGCCGCGCGCGTGATGGAGCGGGGCGCATTGAAATTGCCCGGAAGCTGTGCGCTGCTGCCCGTAAAATCGATCCGGGCCGAACGCCGCTTGCGGTCGATGCGGACGGCAACGGCGACCTCGGCCCCATTGTCCATGGCATAGCGGAACTGCCCATCCTCCAGCCGAAGCAGAAGCCGCCGGACTGCTTCCTCTGAATGGTCAAGGACATGGTCCATATAGGCAAGCACCACCTCAGCCCCATATTCGCGGGCGATCCGCCCCAACTCCGCCGCGCCCCGGATGCAGGCGGCGAGCTGTGCCTTCAGGTCCGAAATATTCCGGTCGGGATTGCGCGCCGGCCAGGGTGCGCTGGCGAGCAGCGCGCGCATTTCGCTGTCCCGGAAGTTGCCCGCATCGACCAGCAGCATATTGTCGATCAGGATTCCTTCCTCATCGATGGTCCGGCTGTCGGCGGGCATGGAACCGGGTGCCTTGCCGCCAATATCGGCATGATGGCCACGCGCCGCGACGAAGCAGTCGGGCTGCTTCCCGTCGCCAAGAAAAACCGGCACCACGACCGTCACGTCGGGCAGGTGCGTGCCACCGGCATAGGGCGCGTTCAGCACATAGGCGTCGCCTCGCCTAAAGCCACGGCCATCGCGGGGAGAGCCATCGGCATCCAGGCCGCGTGCTGCGATGACGGTCCGGATGCTGTCGCCCATTGAGCCCAGATGCACCGGTATATGGGGCGCATTAGCGATCAATGCGCCTTGGCCATCGAACAGGGCGCAGGAAAAATCGAGCCGTTCCTTGATGTTGACTGAACTTGCCGTGTTCTGCAGGGCAACACCCATTTCCTCGGCGATTGCCATGAAGAGATTGTTGAAGATCTCCAGCCGCACGGGATCGGCCTGCGTCCCTGCCGCCTGTTGCAAGGGCCGGGGCACGGCTCTGGAGAGGATGAGATTGCCCGCGCCATCCACCTGCGCCTCCCAGCCCTGTTCGACCACCGTAGTTGCCGTGGGATCGATGATGAGCGCCGGGCCGCTCAGCCGCGCGCCAGCGGCCATTGTGGCCCGGTCGTAAACGGGCATGGCCCCTGCCTGCAGCGGCTGCGGCTCGCCTCGGCCCAGCGGCAGAGGCGCACTATCCTCCCCGGCCCGGCCCACAGCCTCCACTATCAGCGTCTCGATGACGAGCGGCGTGTCGGGCAGGATGAAGCCAAAGCGCGCCCGATGCCGAGCCTCGAACTCGGCCTTCATTGCCTCGGGCCCGGCGACCTCTATCTCCAGCGCGGTATCGCTCCCGTCATAACGGAGCGCGCAGCGGCGGATGATTTCGATTCCCTTGGTCTGCACATGCTGCGCTTCGATCGCGGCCTTTGCTTCGGCAGCCAGCGCGTCCAGTTCCGCCTGGATCTCCACGCCAAGGGGCTCGGCCAGCGTGCGCTGCCTCAGCTCCCGCAAGTCGGCGAGGCCCATGCCATAAGCCGACAGCACCCCGGCGAGCGGATGGATCATCACCCGTTTCATGCCCAGCGCATCCGCCACCATACAGGCATGCTGCCCGCCCGCCCCGCCAAAGCAGGCGAGCGTATAGCGGCTGACATCATGCCCGCGCGCCACCGAGATTTTCTTGATGGCATTGGCCATGTTTTCAACGGCAATGCTGAGGAAGCCCTGCGCAATCTCCCGTGGCGACATGCGCTGGCCGCTCGCCTGCTCGATCTCGCTGGACAGCGCCGACAGCTTTGCCATCACGACCGCGTCGTCGATCGGCTGATCCCCGCCGGGGCCGAACAATTTGGGAAAATATTCCGGCCTGATCTTGCCCAGTGCGACATTGCAGTCAGTGATGGTCAGCGGACCACCGCGCCTGTAGCAGGCGGGCCCAGGCATGGCTCCAGCGGAATCAGGGCCCACCCGGAAGCGGCCGCCATCATAATGGCAGATCGACCCGCCCCCCGCCGCGACGGTATGAATCTGCAGCATGGGAGCCCTGATCCGCACCCCGGCCACGACGGCCTCTCCGGTCCGCTCATAGCGTCCCGCATAATGGGATACGTCCGTCGAGGTGCCCCCCATGTCGAAGCCGATGACCCGGTCGAAGCCGGCCGACGCGGCGGTCCGTACCATGCCCACGATGCCGCCCGCCGGTCCCGAAAGGATGGCATCCTTGCCCCGGAACCGCCTGGCGCCGACCAGTCCGCCATTGCTCTGCATGAAGAGCAGCTGCGTTTCCTCCCCAAGCGCCGCCACCACCTGATCGACATAGCGGCGAAGCACAGGCGATAGATAGGCATCGGCCACCGTGGTGTCGCCGCGGCCGACGAGCTTGATGAGCGGCGCCACTTCATGGCTGACCGATATCTGGGTGAAGCCGGTATCGCGCGCGAGCTGCGCCAGGCGCGCTTCATGCGCGGTCCATCGCCAGCCATGCATCAGCACGATGGCAAGGGCGCGGAAGCCCTTGTCGAACGCGGCCTGCAACTGCACGCGGGCCTTGGCCTCATTGAGCGGCTGCAGCACCTCCCCTGTTGCGCCGATCCGCTCCTCGACCTCGATCACTTCCTCATGAAGCAAGGAGGGCAGGATGATGTGCCGCGCGAAGATGTCGGGCCGCGCCTGATAGCCGATCCGCAATGCGTCGCCTAAGCCCCGCGTGGTGACGAGCGCCACCCGTTCCCCCTTGCGCTCCAGAAGGGCGTTGGTCGCGACGGTGGTTCCCATCCGCACCGCGCCCAATGTCCCGCCATGGTCGGCGAGCAGGCGCTCAATCCCCGCAACGGCGGCATCGGCATATCGCTCCCGATTGTCGGAAAGCAGCTTTGTGACGTGCAGCGCCCCATCGGGCGCGCGGCCGACTATGTCAGTGAAGGTGCCGCCCCGGTCGATCGAAAATGTCCAACTGCCAGTCATGCGGCTGTCCAATCATCTGGCCAGGGCAAAGGCAAGCCGCGCCCTTCCTCAATCCGCCACATCAATCTCATATAGGTGCCGCCAGTTCTTGCCCGTCACGAACAGGCGGTCATGCTCGCCATCATAGGCAATGCCGTTCAGCACCGAGTCCGTGTCTTCCTGTCCCTGTGCGTCGACCAGCGCCGAAAGGTCGATCCAGCCCCTCACCTCTCCCGTTGCGGGATCGATGCGGGCGATGCGGGGCGTCAGCCACACATTGGCCCAGATTTCTCCCTTCACATATTCCAGTTCATTGAGGCGGCTCACCGGGCTGCCCTGATCGACCACCCTTATGCGCCCCACTTCCCGGAAGTTTGCAGGATCGATCAGCCGCAACTCGGGCGTTCCGTCGCTCATGATGATGTGCCTGCCATCCTGTGTCATCCCCCAGCCTTCGCCCCGGTAGCGAAAGGAGGATTTGGGACGGAAGTCCCGCAGACTCCAGCGGAAGCCAAGGCCGTGCTGCCATGTGATGCTAAGGATTTCGCCTTTCCAGGGGACGATGCCCTCGCCAAAATATTGCGGCGGGAGAGAGACGCGGCGCAGGACCTTGCCGTCCTCCAGCCGCACCTCCCTGATCTCGGACTGCCCTTCCTTGCCCGTGCTCTCATATAGCGACCCGCCAAGATAGAAGAGCCCCTCGGTATAGGCGGCGCTGTCATGGGGATAGGTGGCAACGATGCGATATTGCTGCGCGGAAGCAGGCGCGGCAAGGATCAGCAGGAGGAAGGGCAGCAGGAAACGCACTGTTCTTCAGCCCTCTGCCTGCTCGGCGGCAACGGCATCGGCGAGCCAGCCGGGCAATGCAATACCGGCCAGATCCTCCACGCGCCGAAGCTCTATGGAAAGGCCAAGCTCCGGGATCGCAAGCCGCTGACGCCTTTCATCCGCTTGCTCGAGCGGAAGCGCCACCAGCCTGCGGTTCACCTTGGCGCGGTAATGCATGCGGGCGGTATTTTCCTGCCCGACATAGCATCCCTTGCGGAAATCGACGCCGTTCAACTCCCTGGCGTTCGCCTCCAGCCATAGGGTCTGGTCGGAGCCGAGCTCGGCAACGCCCTCCATTACCCCCAGGGAAAGGCGATGGGCCCGCCAGGCGGCGGCATGGTCAGCACCAGCGCTGTCCGCCGGAGCCAGCCAGCGCCGGCCCAATTCCGGCAGCCGGGGATCGGCGGGCCGATCCTTCGCTTCCAGGGACCAATGCACCGCCAGGCTTTCGTCCCGCGCGATGCCGATCTTGCGCCGCAGCTTGTACAGCGACAATCGCCGCGCGAGCATGTCCGCATGATCCTTCTCGCAATCGAGAAGCACATCCTCGCCATCGGCCCAAAGGAGAAAATCGAACAGAGCCTTTCCCTGCGCCGTCAGCAGCCCGCTCCAGCGCGGCTCCCCTTGCTTCAGCGTCAATATATCCTGGGTGATGAGCCCCTGCAGGAAAGGCCGGACCTCCTCTCCTGAAAGGCGGAGGAGGGCGCGATCGATTAGGGTGGTTTCGGACATGGCAAACAGTTAAGGGGTGACGCAGCAATTTCCAACCCGCCAATGTCCCGTGATTGGAGACATGTGCACTGCTACCCGTCCCTCCTCTTCGCCCGGGACGAACGGAGAATTGACGATGACCCAGACTTTCGACCTCATCCTCAAGAACGGCATCGTACACACGCCCGGCGGCCCGGCCGAAATCAGCATCGGAGTGCGCAACGGCAAGATCGCGGCCCTGGGGTCCGCGCTTGGCGATGCGGGCGACATCATCGACTGCACCGGGCTCGACATCCTGCCTGGCGTCATCGACAGCCAGGTGCATTTCCGCGAGCCTGGGCTGGAGCATAAGGAAGACCTTGAATCGGGCAGCCGCGCCGCAGTGCTTGGGGGCGTTACGGCCGTTTTCGAAATGCCCAACACCAGCCCCAACACCGACAGCGCCGACCGGCTCGAGGACAAGGTGAAGCGGGGCCGCCATCGCATGTGGTGCGACCATGCCTTTTATGTGGGCGCGACGACCGCCAATGCTTCGGAACTTGCGGAGCTTGAACGCCTGCCGGGGGCTGCGGGCATCAAGATCTTCATGGGCGCATCGACCGGGAGCCTGCTGGTCGCGGAGGATGAGGCTTTGGCGGCGGTCCTTGCATCGGGCA
>DATEFI010000382.1:0-3559 GCA_035280705.1 Rhizorhapis sp.
AGCGCATTGGCGCCCGAGCCGATGCCGGTTTCCAGATAGCCGAAATTGCCGGGCGCCCATGATCCGCCGGAACCGCCCGCGACGAGCCGAATGCCCTTGCCTATGTCATAGCCGGGGGACGTGGGATCGGTGTCAGGAAAATCCGAGCCCGCAACGCCTTCATCCGGGTTGCACATCATGACCGGCGGGACCTTGCAAACCGCCGATCCGACACCGGCATAGGCGCTCGCGTCAACGTCCCCAGAAGAAAAGGCCCCGACGACAGGCGTAAGCGCATAGAAGGCTTCGCGCGCGCCGACGGTCACCTTGACGAAATGGGCATCGGCATCGCCGGTCGCCACGGTCCCCGGTGCAGTCCCGGAGTCACTGTAGAAAGTGATCGTGGGCACCGTGATTGGCGCGGTGCCGCTGTCGTTGGACATGCGGGTGATGTTTTCGATGAGGTTCTGCGCAGCAGCGGTCGCTCGGGTACGAGCACCCGTCTCCCCATCCAACTGACTCGCCGCCGCCAACGCCGCCTGGTCCGCCGCATTCTGCAGTTCGCTGTCCATTGCCGCCAGCCGCGCATAGTCGAAGGCGATGCCGCCTACGCCAATGAGCGCAAATAACGACAGGCCGATTGTCGGCGCTACTGCGGCGCGTTCGGCCTTCAGTAATCGGCGAAGCAAGCTGCCCGGCATGTCACGCCTCCCTTATTTCGAGCTGCCGCCGCCGCTACCGCCGCTGATCCCGCTGGTGGTGCGGATGGTTTTGACCTTCTTGACCTTGTCGGTGCGGTAGCGTTCCACCGCTCCCTTGGCGAGGTCGCCGGAGCCGCCCTCATTGGGCGTGCCTGCATATTGCGGATCGGGGTCGATCACCTGCAGGGCGTAATTGTGCCGGATCGAGCCGCCCAGCGTCGGATCGTTCGGGGTGCAGGCGGTGAGGATAAGGAGGCTCGCACCTGCTCCAAGCTTCGTCATTCCCGCGAAAGCGGGAACCCAACTCGCCCCACGCTCCACCTTTGAACCAAGAGAGAAGATGGGTCCCCGCTTGCGCGGGGATGACGAGCCATATTTGCTGATCTTGCGCATCCTCATCTCTCCCTTAAAGCTCATAGCCATTGGGGCCGGAAAAGCCCGTGGCCGGTTCGCCTGCCTTGGGCGCGGGGGCCGCCGGGGCCTTGGGCGCTTCGGGCGGCATCGCGTCGGGGTTCAGCGGATTGATCCCCACCGCCTTGTCCGTCCGGCCCATCAGGAACAGGTCCAGCTCATGCGGCGGCAGCACGCGGTCGGTGGGTAACTGCACATCCTCCGCTTTCATGGGCTTCACCAGTCGAGGCGTGACGATGATGACCAATTCGGTTTCGTTCTTTTGGAAACCGGAGGAACGGAAGAGGGCGCCGATAATCGGAAGTGAACCGAGGATTGGGATTTGTCGCACGGTATCTTGGAAATCCTTGCGGAGGAGACCAGCAATAGCGAATGACTCTCCGTCCCTCAGTTCCAGCGTCGTACTTGCCCTCCGAGTTTGGAGGCCGGGAATAACCAGCCCGCCAATACTAACGGACGCTGAGGGGTCGATTGAGCTTACCTCCGGCTCCACCACTAGGTTAATGATGCCGTCCTCCAGCACGGTCGGGGTGAAGCCCAAACTGACACCGAACGGTTTGAATTCGACGGTGATGTTGTTGCTGGTTCCGCCTGTGCCCACACTATTTGCTTGAGCAACCGGGATCGGAAATTCTCCGCCCGCCAAAAAGGAGGCTGTTTCGCCCGACAGCGCCAAAAGGGTTGGCTCGGCCAATGTCTTGACCAAACCCTTTCTTTCCAAAGCATCGAGTGCAGATGATATTTTCAATCCAGCTAGATTGTACAGGACCCCAACCGCGCCAAACCCGGTGGTAGGCAGAAGCAAATCTAAAGCGCCATTCCCTAAGCCTGTTGTTGTAGTGCTGTTAACAGTTCCAGTGCTGCTGGTCGTTCCAAACGTGTTCGTGCCCGTTCTGGCTCCAGTAACTAAGTCAATAGTATTGGTTGTGTTATTAAAGGCGCCGTTGGAACTTCCGCTACTAGTGCCGTTTGCCGTGATCGGGACCCCTTTTAAGCCAGCGTCGCCGATTCCGCCTACAACCTTCCCACTGCTATTTCGGAGTGTGTGATTAAGCCCAATTTCCTTGGCTGCACTCCTGCTGACTTCAGAGAAGCGCACTTCCAGCATCACCTGCTGGGACGCACCGACCGACAGCATGTTGACGATCTTGTCCCCGGCATAGGTATGCGCGATCTGCACCGCGCGATCGACCGCCGGAGCGCTCGACAGGGTGCCGGTCAGCACCACTGCCTCATTGGACATGCGCGCGCCGATCTTTTCGCTCGGCATCAGCTCGGAAAGCTGGCGGCGAAGGCCAACTACGTCAGGCCCCACGGCAATATCGACCACCGCGATCAGATTGCCCTTGCTGTCGTACAGCGTCAGGCTGGTCGTGCCCATCTTCTTGCCCAGCACATAGAGCGAGCGGTTGCTCATGGGCAGGATGTCAGCAATCTCCTGATTGCCCACCAGCGCCTTGGTAAAGGGGCGGTCGACGGTCAGTATCTGGCTCTTGTTGAGCGGAACGTCGAGCTGTCCGCCATGCATTGCGTTGTTGACCGAAAGCGCGGCGCTTGAAGCGTTCTGCGCCAGGGCCGGAGCGGGCAGGATGGTTGCACCGGCGGCGAGGAGGGCGAGCAGTGCGGCAATCACGCCTGCCGAGCCTTTTGCCTTACCGTCACCCTGAACTTGTTTCAGGGTCCATCCCGCCACCACGGCCTTCGGTGCGAAGGGCGGGATGGATGCTGAAACAAGTTCAGCATGACGAGGATCATATGATGCGGTTCCCCGGTTGCGCATATCAAAACCCCGCATGGCGGCTTTCGGATGGCCCTCTCCCTCGAGGGAGAGGGTTGGGTGAGGGTGTGCCACGCCGATGGCCTGGACGCTCGGCTTTGCCTCGCTCCCCCTCACCCAGTGTCCAAATCGGACCTGCATCCCAGCAGGTTCGATTTGGATACTCCTCTCCCCGCAGGGGAGAGGGAGTGCGATTGCTTCAGAAACCCGCATGGCGGTTTACCTCATAGCTGGAGCCTTGCAGGCCGCGCACGATCTGGACCGTGGCGGTGGAAGGCGTGGATGACTTGGCGGTGGCGCGTGCGCGGCGGACGGGGCGCCAGCGGGGCGCGACATAGCCGGCCGTGGAGATGGACGGGCGGGACGATCCCGAATAGCTGCCCACATAGGCGCCATCGCGCAGGTCCTCCGTGCCCACCGTGGCGACGACCGGATTGTCCTTGTCCGCAAGGTTGCGGAGGACCAGCGTCAGGCTGCCGACCTGCTGGGCAAGCGCGAGCTTCTGCGCATCGACCTGGCCCACTTCTAGCGTGGCGGTCTTGCCGATCTTGGGATCGGTCTTCGCGTCATTGGAGTCGAGATCGATGGCGATCACGCGGACATTCTGCAGCAGGACGTCGGTGATCTGCTCGGAACTCTCACCAGCCTGCATCGTACGCGTTACCAGCACGTCGACGCTGTCGCCAGGCAG
>DATEFI010000383.1:0-6656 GCA_035280705.1 Rhizorhapis sp.
TTCGATGAGGAAGTCCTGACCAATTATGAAGCGGGCTTCAAGATCCAGCCGCTTCGCGGACTGTCGATCAATGGTGCCGCCTTCTATTATGACTATGACCAATATCAGGCTTTCTCGGTTATCGGTCTTTCGCAATTCATCACCAACAACCCGGCCAAGGTGAAGGGTTTCGAACTGGATGCCACGATCCGTCCGGTCAGTGGCCTGACGCTGCAAGGGTTCGTCACGCATCTCGATACGAAGGTGAAGGACATCAGCCTCCCCTTTGGGCGGCTCGCCGACCGTGTCCTTCCGCAGGCCCCTTCCTGGACCTTTGGCGGCATGGCGCGTTACGAGTTCGATATCGGTCCTGGCGCGATCGCAGTGCAGACCGACTGGAAATATGACTCCAGCCAATATTTCTCGACCTTCAACTCACCCATTGATCGCGAACCGGGGCACGCGGTCGGCAACGCCCGCATATCATTCACCACCGCAAATGAAGCGGTGGAAGTTGCCGGCTTCGTCAACAACATCACTGACAAGAAATATCGCGTCTACAATCTCGATATCAGCACGGTCACCGGCTTTGCCAACCAGACCTACGCGCGCCCCCGCTGGTGGGGCGCCAGCGTGACTTACCGGTTTCAATAACCGGCAGTAAACGGCAGAATAAAGCGATACTTTCCTGCACCCGCCCTGCCTTTGGCAGGGTGCGGGGCTATTCAGGTATTACAAGTTCGCGCCCGATGCGGGCTTCGACGCGCATATAGCGCCAAAGACGGTGCTCCCCCACATCGATCGTCCGGAACAGGTTGCATGCGGCGACTACCGTGTCCCGATCGGGCATGTCAGCCAATATATAAAAGGTCCAGGGCCATCCATTGGGCGACGTGCCGACCATCGTCTGATCATCATCGATAGTGCCGAGGATTTCGACGCCCGGCAGATCGCGAATACCCTTGAGCATCTCACCAGTCGCGGCCCAGACTTTGCCGATCTCGCCCCCCGGCAGATCGAAAAAATTCTGGAGCACCGCGCCGCAGAGCAGCACGCGCAGCTTCTTGGATTGTACCTGAGCCATTTCTCGAACTCCGATCAGGGGTAGCCGGGGAAATTGTCGAGGCCCAACAGACTGCGGCCAGCGCTTTGCCAAGTGCTGTCGGACATGAAGGCATGCTGCGGAATGACAAGCGCATCCTGCAGTTTTTGCGCCAAGGGATGGGCCGTGAAAATGCCGGTCGTCCCCGAAATGCGGTACAAGGCTTCGGTAACGTCGGCCGAGACGCGGGCGGCATGGGTGGACGCCAGCCGAAGAAGCACGCGCCTTTCCATGTCGATCTCTTCCCCACGGACGAGCGCCTCATAAACCTCGTCGGAGATTTGGTAGAAAAATGCCCTGGCGGAGCGCAGTTGCGCCTCCGTCTTGGCGAGATCGATCTGAACACCCGCCCGTTCGGCCAGCGCCGGAGACCCGGTAATCGATGTCCGGCCTCCGGCCATCTCCTTGAACAGGTCCATCGCTCCACGCGCGATGCCCAGCCCGACAACGGTCAGAACCTGAGCAGCAAGAGCCATTGTTGGATAGCGGTAGAGCGGTGCCGACAGGCTGGAAGGGCCACCCCGGATGAACGTCCATTCCCGGGGCACGACCACATTGTCGACGACCATGTCATGACTTCCGGTGCCCTTCATGCCGTTGACGTCCCAGTTCTCCTCGATCCGGACCTTGGCGGCAGGCATGACGGCGATAAGCGGAAGGGCGCCATTGCCGCCGCCGTCTTCCTTGATCCCGACACCGATATAATCCGCGCCGGTCGAACCGCTCCCCCAGCCCCAGCGCCCGCTGACGCTCAGCCCGCCATGGGCTGCAACGGCTCGTTGCGGCGGGAATATGCCGCCCGCAAACACGACATCAGGACCATTCGCGTACATTTGCTCAAGTGACGCGAGCGGCAGGGCGGATAGATACACCGCCGAAAAGCCGAAGCTGGCAACCCAGCCGGTCGAACCATCCGCCGCGGAAATTCGCTCGATCATGTTCAGAAATTGGGAAGGAGATTTTTCATCGCCCCCGAACTGCCGGGCCACCATGGCGCGATAAATCCCCGCCTCTTTCAGCAGCTCGACCATGTCCGGGCTGAGCCGCTTTTGCGCGTTGAATTCCGCGGACCGCTTACCAGCCTCTTCGATGACGCGTTCCAGCGCCGCCTGACGGTAGCTCTCCTCGGCCGTTCCGGTGTCTCGTGCCATGTTTCAAGCCTTTATCATTGTCTCGACTGCAAGCTCTTGGGGCAGCAATTTTCGGCATCCCCGGAAAACCTCCCCGATATTATCGGCGTCCCGCGCATAACCAGCAGCGATTGCTTAGCCGGTTATTACGTGAAAAGTCAACTAATATTCGCGCAAAAAATGGGCCCGAGCTTGGCAAACCGGTGAAGCCCGCTATGTGTGCGTCCAGACGCAACGCAATATGGAACAACCAATGATCCTGAACCCGGCGACAAGTGACGAGTTCACGTTTCGAGACTGGCCATTTTATTGGATCGCACGGGCAAATGGCAGCTATCTCAAATGCATGGAAGCAGAGCTGCAGGCCGTCAATCTGGATATTCCGCGCTGGCGGGTCCTCATGACCCTGGCCGAAGAGAAGCGGCTGAGCGTCAGCGCCATTGCCGATTATGCTATCGTCAAGCTGTCGACAATGACCAAGATCATTCAGCGCATGCAGAAAGACGGCCTTGTCATTTCAAGGACATTGAGCACCGATGGGCGCGTGACGGAAGTTCTTCTCACCGAAAAAGGGCACGAGGCGAGCGTGGCAGCATGGGAGGCGGCGAACAGAGTTTATACGAAGGCATTTGCCGGAATAGGGGTTGCCAAGAAAAAGCAGATCAACACGATCCTGAAGCAGGTCGTCGGCAATCTGCTCGAGGAATGAGCGGGCCAGGCGGACCGGTCCCGGCACGTTCTGGCGAAACGATGCCCCTTTCCCAATTCGCGCGCACATCAGCCCTTCATCAGGACCGACCGCGAGGGGAAGTCGGAGGCCCAGCCGGCGGGTAGCGGCGCGACGAACACATTCTCCGTCCTGGTCCGGCTGATCTTCCAACGGCCCCCGGCCTCCTTGCGGAACCCGTTGTTGAGCCTGGAGGAACGCAGCAGGGCTCTGCCGTCGGAAAAGATCCATGGCTGCATGTGCACCCATTGACCATCCGCCGTGTCGCCCTGGACATGGATCTGTTCTGAAGTCAGATAGTGGCAGTTGAGCAGCAGGGCCGGATCCTGCCCCTCGCCCCAAAAAGCTTCGAAATGCCGGCGGATTGCAGCGGCACCTTCGGCGCGGCCGAACTGGTTGTCATAATATTCGCCCACCCCTTCCCACACGGCGTCCTCGGTGTAGAGTTCCATGATCAAGTCGATGCGCTCTTTTCCTTCGGCAATGCCATATTCCGGGATCGGAGTGTCGCACAGGAACATATAGCGGGCCTGAATACGCCGGATCTCCGCCTCGGCCTCGAGTATCTCGACACGCCTTAGAAGCCCTTCCAGCGTCGCTTCCAGCTTCAGTCCTTTTTCGGGCATCGGTCCACACCCCTTCCTACCGTTCAGAACCCCTATGGTAGCCCAAAGGCGGCGCAGATCAAAATTTTACTTGCATTTTCATGTTTTTAATCGCCATCATGAGGCTAGGGAAATGGAGCCGTCATGACCGATTTTCAAAATGACATCGCCATTGTCACCGGCGCAGCGCGCGGGCTTGGCAGCCATATTGCGAATGCCCTGCTGAAGGACGGATATAAGGTCTGCCTGACCGACTTGTCGGAAGATGGCCTGGCCTCCTACCGCGCGCCCGACGGCATTGGCGCGGACCGCTACGCCACCGCGCGCCTCGATGTTCGGGAGAAAGGCGATTTCGAACGCGTCCTGGCGCAGGTGACGAACGCATGGGGCGATGCGCATGTCCTCGTCAATTGCGCCGCCGTCACGCGGACCACTCCGCTTTTCGAGATATCGCCGGAAGAATTCTCGCAAGTGATGGACATCAACTTGCGCGGTACATTTCTCGGTTCGCAGGTGTTCGGAAGCTATTTCCGGGATCGCGGATATGGCCGGATCGTCAACATCGCATCGCTGGCAGCGCAGAACGGCGGGACGGCCACGGGCGCCCATTATGCGGCTTCGAAAGGCGGCATCATCACGCTGACGAAAGTCTTTGCGCGGGATCTGGCGGCCAAAGGCGTTACCGTGAATGCCATTGCGCCTGGCCCGCTCGACGTTCCCCTTATGCAGGAAATCCTGACCGAGGAGACACTCGGCAACATGCCCGGCCTGATCCCCGTCGGCCGGATGGGCGACCCGGCATTCATCGGCCGCATCGTTTGCCTTCTGGCGTCGCGCCAGGCCGTATCGATGACCGGCGCGACGGTCGATGCGAATGGCGGCCTTTACGTCCGCTAAGCTGCAAGCTCAGTGCTTCTCCGAATATCCGCCAGGAATGCTGCCGGATGAATGCATCGCCAGATAGATCGCCACCGCAAGCAGGCAACAGCCAAGGCTGAACCACGCTGCAAATTCATAGGATGACTGCCCTGCGATAATTCCGCCCACATAGGGCCCCAGCCCATAGCCGAGCTGTCCCGTTCCCCCGGCAAGCGCGCCTTGCTCTTCTGGATGCCCCCAGCTGGCGGCCAGCGCGATCTGGAACGGCAGGATGAACAAATAGGTCGCGCCATAGAGCAGCAAGGCCAGCGCGAACAGGGCCCAGGAATCCTCAGTCGGGATCAGAAGTGCGGCAAGCGCGGCGGCCAAGGTTCCGGCGATCACTGGCTTTAGCGGCCTTAGATGCGCCGCAAGCACGGTGGAGAGCATCGCTCCCACGATATTGGCGATGGTGGACATGGCGAGTACAGCCCCGATCGGCGCCGCCCCAAAGCCCTTTTCCATTCCCACCCGCTCGGCAAAGGCCCAGATGACCGAGAGCCCCAAATGCGTCGTGAAGATGGCGAGAAGGCATGTCAGGAAGGATGGGGAGAGCGTCGCCCGAAAGCGGAACTTCTCGCCTTTGGGTGAAGCAGCCCGTCCCCGGCCGTGAAGCATGGGCGCGGCAATCACGACCATCGCCGCGATCAGGCCCGCCAGCAAAAGCAGCCCTCCGGCAAGACCGTGCCGCTGCACAAATGGCGGAAACACGGCCAGCAACAGCGCGAGCAAAATATTGGCCAAGGTCATGCCAAAGCCGAAAGCGACCGCCGGATTGCGGGAACGGGCGGCTTGCGAACAGGCGACGCCATAGCACAGCCCCGATCCCGCACCGGCGAGAATGCGCAACAGGATCAGCATGGTTGGGGAAGGCATCGACAGCCATCCCGCCTGCCCGGCTATTGCTACGCAGCCGCCAGCTAGCAACGCCCCAGTGCCGCCAAATACCCGCATCAGGAGGGGGCAGGCGAGTGCTCCGCAACCCATTGCGATAAGCTCTGCCGAAACCAGCAATCCAGCAAGAGCGGGCGTAAGGTCCAGTTCCTCGACAAATCCACCGAGCAGCACGGGAGCGGTATAAACCCCGACCAAACCTGCGGCCAGCAAGGGAATGATCGCCAGGTTGATCGCGCCTTTCGGACCGCTTTCAGCAGCCACGAGGCCCGAACCCGCCACTATTGCGCCGCCAATCCGGCGGTTTTCCCGATCAGCCGGTGATACCAGATCCCGAAATCCGCGATCCGCGCTTCCTGGCCGGAAAGGCGGCCGGAACGATAGGCCCGTGACATCACCCCCTTCTGGTTGTTTTCCGTGATGGTCTTGTCTTCAGCCACCGTGATCTTCCACAACTGCGTCATCCGGTCGAGGTCGACCTCATCTTCGCGGGCCTTGCCGTCGACCAGCCAGATCATCTCAAAATCGGTGCTGAGCGGAGCAACCGGAACGATGCGGAATATCACCGCATGGTCGTTGTTCATCAGCAGGATCGCCAGCGGATTGAAATTGACGGCCGTCTGCCCGCCATCGAAATCGGCGAGGTGCCCCATCAGCGGCGCCACCGCCTCGCCGTCGAGCGATTCGGTCTTGAAATTGCGCGCAATGGGAACGCGGGCCGCCGATTGCATGGCGAGGCTCTCCGGGCCGTCGCTCCACATGCCGGCCACGCCACCCTTGCTCTCCACCTCAGCCGTCCAGGCATCAAGAACGGGTTTATATTGCTCTTGCAATTGCGCTTGGCCGGAATCGGGACCCGCGCCAAAGGCGAGCAGTTTCTGCTGGTCATGCACCGAGCAATAGGTGGGGTGCGATGGCTTGCAGTGATAGCATTCGAAGAAGTTTTCGATCACCAGCTTCCAATTCGCGGCATTGTTCACACGCTCGCGGGCGGCAATCCTGGCGCCATCCAACCCGTGCGGGGCCAGGAACCGGCCGAACCGGGATGTATAATCGCCGAAATCCGGCGCCTCCCCCTCTCCCATGAAAATGAAGATCAGGCCGTGATAGACTTCGAGCCGAACCGGCACGAGGCCATTCTCCGCGCGCGAAAAATCTTCCGGCATCAGCGCGGCGCCGCGCAGCGACCCGTCAAGCGCGTAACTCCAGGCATGATACGGACACACAAACAAGGAGGAGCGCCCTTCCTCTGTGAGGCAGATCCTTGAACCGCGATGGCGGCAGACATTATAGAAGCCGCG
>DATEFI010000384.1:0-3654 GCA_035280705.1 Rhizorhapis sp.
TGCTGGCGCGGCCTGGGCGGTGGCCCTTGCCGATGTTTCCATGAGCCTGGACAATGTGCTTGCGGTGGCAGGGGCGGCACGGGATCATCCTGGAATCCTGATTATCGGCCTGCTGCTGTCGGTGGCGCTGATGGGCCTGGCCGCAAACCTTATCGCCAAATATATCGAGCGCTATCGCTGGATAGCCTTTCTGGGTTTGGCAATCATCGTCTATGTTGCCGGCAAGATGATCTATGACGGGTTTGTCGATCATCAGGTGGGCATCTTGACCCTGCTTGCTTGAGGCGGATGTAAAGGAATTTGTGCAGCGCTTGCTGGATCCGGTGGACAGACTCCGCCCGAGCGTATCTATCCTTTTTGGCTAATCTCCGGTCCCGGCCGGACTGACCTGTTGAAGTCTTCTGCAACAAGGAAGCGCTCTTCCACAAGCTCAGGCCGAGCGGCTCTGATTCAGATCGACCGCCGATAGTTCGAGCTTGGCCGCCCGGACTGTTGGCGGCCAAGCCGTAGAGGTTTACGCCAGTTGCTGTGCGAAGAAGTCTGCGGTGCGCTGGTCGGCGAGTTGGGCGCCTTCCTCATTCCTGCGCTGGCCCATTTCGGTCGCGAATCCATGGTCGAGGCCCGGATAGTCATGGAGGGTGACCTTCGGATGATCGTCCAGCCCCTCATGGATCGCCTTTTGCTGTTCAGGCGGCACGAAATGGTCCGCCCCGGCGATATGGAGCATTACCGGATGAGCGATGGCATGCGATTCGCGGAGAAGATTGTCGATGCCGACCGCATAATAGCCAACGGACGCACTGATGTCCGTGCGCGCGGCGGTCATGAAGGCCAAACGGCCGCCAAGACAATATCCGGCGCAGCCCACCTTGGCCTGTTCGCCAAGCTTCGCGCGGGCGGCATGGATGACAGCTTCGATGTCCCGTACGCCCTTGTCCTGATCAAACTTGCCTATCAGGCCGAGTGCCTCGTTCATTTCTTCGGGCACATCGGGATCGAGCTCGATGCCGGGCTGGATGCGCCAGAAGAGGTCGGGCGCATAGGCGATATAGCCGGCCTTCGCCCAATTGTCGCACTTCCGGCGAATACCTTCATTCACACCGAAAATTTCCTGAATGACGATGATGGCCGCCTTGGCCTGTCCGGAGGGCTCGGCAACATAGCAGCCAAAACTCTGGTCGTTTTCCAGTGTGGGGATGGAGGTCATTCCGCTCATCTCTGATCCTTTCCTGTAACAGACTCGGAAAACCGGCTGCCCGGCTGGAAACCACTATGTCATGGCCACAAGCGAGTTGAAACCATGGCATTAGTTGAAAAACTGGCATTTCCGACAATGTTGCGGCATGAAGGGACTCTCACTCGGGCCGGAGCAGAAATGCATGAATGTCAGTGTTAATATCGATTGCACGCCGGAGGAGGCCCGCACTTTTCTGGGCCTGCCCGATGTGTCGCCCATTCATGCGAAATATGTGCAGACGATGCTCGAAACCATGGATGGCACCAACAGCGTAGAGCAGATGGAAAATCTGTTCCGCAGCTTTTCGCCCATGGGCGACGCCGGTATGCGGCTGTTCCAGCAGTTGATGAATATCGGCCTGGGCGGCGGTCAGGATAAGTCCTCCAAATGACCATTGGCGCCTGACGATTCTGCCATCATGACGGCGCGCATGACGATCTTTGCCTTGTCGAGCGGGATGCCGCCCGCGGCCATCGCTGTCATTCGCATCAGCGGCATCCAGGCGGCCGCCGCGATTGGCGCCCTGGCGGGCAAGCTCCCTCAACCACGGCGCGCCAGCATGCGGACCTTGCGCGATCCGGCGACGGATATGGAACTCGATCAGGCCCTTGTCCTGTGGTTTCCAGGTCCCGGAAGCGCGACCGGGGAAGACCTGGCCGAACTTCATCTGCACGGGGGAAGGGCCGTCGTTCAGGCGGTTCTTTCGGCGCTTGCGCAATGCGAGGGTTTGAGAGAGGCTCTTCCGGGAGAATTTACCCGCCGCGCGTTTGAGAATGGCCGCATCGACCTTAGCGAAGCTGAAGGACTGGCGGATCTGCTGTTCGCCGAGACCGAGGCGCAGCGCCGGAGCGCCATTGCGATGGCGGAGGGGCATTTCTCGCGGCGCGTCGCGGCATGGCAAAAGGAGCTGCTCCGCATTTCCGCGCTGGTCGAGGCGGAGCTGGATTTTTCCGACGAGGATGATGTTCCGCAAGGCGCGGTGGAGAAGGTCGCCGCTATGCTCGCATCGTTGCAGGACCAATTGGCGGCCGAGCTGGCCCGTCCCTCAGCGGAGCGGTTGCGGGACGGTATTCGCGTGGTGCTGGCGGGACCGCCCAATGCGGGCAAATCGACTCTTCTGAACGCACTTGCCGGGCGTGACGCGGCGATCGTTTCCCCCATAGCCGGGACGACCCGCGACCGGATCGAAGCGCCGGTGGCGCTAGCGGGCGTCCCCTTCCTGCTGATGGACACCGCTGGCCTGAGAGGCGAGGGGAGCGATGAGATCGAGCATATCGGCATTGGCCTCACCCGGCGCGCGATGGAAGACGCCGACATCATCCTCTGGCTGGGCGGTGCTCAAGATTGTCCGGAAGACGAGCGGGTGGTCCCCCTGGCGGCCAAGTGCGATCTGGGAGGGAAGGGCGAGGGGCTGAAAATTTCGGCCCGCACGGGAGAGGGCATGGATCAGCTTCGGACGGAGCTCGTCACTCGCGCCCGGTCGCTTGTTCCGCGCGATGGCGAATATGCGCTCAACAAGCGCCAGCGTGATGCGCTGGCCATCGTGGCGGACGAATTGAGAGAGGGTGTCTCCTCAACTGATTATCTGGTGCTCGCCGAACATCTCCGCGGCGCCCGCGCTGCCCTGGATCAGGTGACCGGCAGGGCAGGGACCGAAGAGATGCTCGACGCCTTGTTCGGCAGCTTCTGCATTGGGAAATGAAGGCGGATGTGAAGCCGCCATCCGCTTGTTCCACGTGGAACAACTTTGACCCCTCATTGGAAAACGGCTATGAGCGGCGTCATGCAGACAAGCTATGACGTGATCGTGGTCGGTGGAGGCCATGCCGGTTGTGAGGCTGCGGCCGCCGCAGCGCGGAAGGGTGCGCGGACCGTGCTGGTCAGCTTCGCACGCGAGACGATTGGCGCCATGTCCTGCAACCCGGCAATCGGCGGGCTCGGCAAGGGGCATCTGGTCCGGGAAGTGGATGCGTTCGACGGGCTCATTGCCCGGGCGGCCGATGCTGCCGCCATCCACTATCGCATGCTGAACAGCAGCAAGGGCGCTGCGGTCCAGGGTCCCCGTGTCCAGGCGGACCGGAAGCGTTACAAGGCGGCCATTCACGCATTGCTCGATGCGCAGCAGAATCTCGTGATCGTTGAGGCCGAGGCGGCTGCGCTGGAGCTGCGGCATGGCGGGATAGCCGGGCTTCGCCTTGGCGATGGGACGGTCCTGACCGCCCCGGCAGTGGTGCTCGCCACTGGCACCTTCCTCAATGGCAGGCTGTTCCGGGGCGAGGAGGTTAGCGAGGGCGGCCGCACTGGCGAGCGGGCGGCAGTCACCCTCGGGCAGCAATTGCGGGAAGCCGGACTTCCCATCGGACGCCTGAAGACGGGCACGCCCCCGCGCATCGATGGCCGCAGCATCGATTGGGCGG
>DATEFI010000385.1:0-3673 GCA_035280705.1 Rhizorhapis sp.
GGAAATCACGCTCATAAAATTGGCTGCGCAATTTCCGCGAATTGTGGAATCCGCTGCACAGAGCCATGAACCGCACAGAGTCGCTTTTTACTTGAACGACCTCGCCGCGGCCTTTCATGCGTTCTGGAACATGGGCAACGACCGCCCCGAATTGCGGATGGTGATTGCGGACGACCCTGCCATTAGCTCGGCGCGGCTTTTCCTGGCCGGGGGAATAGGGCAGATTGTCCGCAACGGGTTGGCGCTCATGGGAGTGAAGGCCCTTTCGGAGATGCAGTAATGACCGATACTGACCGCGACAGCCTGGACCTTCAGGACGAGGACAGGCTGCCCTGGCTGGAGGCTGTGGATGACGGCGATGATGATGAAGGCATCTCGATCATCCGCCTCATCCTGCTGATCGTCGCGGGATTGGTCTTTCTGGGTGCGATTATCGGCGGCATCTACTGGCTGCAAAATGCCCGGACCGGCACTGGAGACGGGACGCTTATCACTGCGCCGGAGGGTGATTACAAGGTTCCTGCCGAAAATCGCGACGCACGCCAGTTCGAAGGCGAGGGCGACAGCAGCTTCGCCACGAGCGAGGGCGTGGAAGGCGCTGGCAAGCTTGATCCCAATCTGTTGCCGGAGGCGCCGGTCGCCGGTCCCGGCTCCACCACGGCCAAGCCCAAGCCAGCCGCGCCCAGCGCTCCTGCACCCAAGGTGAAGGCGCGCGTGGCCGACAATACAAAGGCTGCTCCGGTGAAACCTGCCCCTGTAAAGGTTGCGAGCAGCGGCGGCGCCATGATCCAGTTAGGCGCCTATGGCACGCAAAGCGGCGCTGAACAGGCCTGGACGGCGCTTTCGAAGCGCTTTGACTATCTGGCGGGGCTGGAAAAGTCCGTCTCCCCGGTCGACGTCAACGGCGCAACCCTCTACCGCCTGCGCGCTCGTACAGGTTCCAGCGCCCAGGCCAATGAGCTTTGCGGCAAGCTCAAGATCGCGGGCGAAAATTGCCTGGCGGTGTCGAACTGACCTCCATCGCTGAGTTAGGCGAAGTGTCTTGGATCGGAAGCACCTTACGTCTTTTCCATCAGACAAGCTCAGCCCGAATGGTTTCCAAGATTCATGGAATTTCAATGAGCCCTTGAAGCGGAGAGGGAGTTGCTGACAAACCCGCCAAAAGCCGCTTAAAGAGGCTTATGGCTCTCGAAGTAAGCAATAGCGGATTTAGCGACGCGCTGGTGATATTGGGGGCGGCCGGATTGGTCATTCCCGCTTTTGCCAGGTTCCGCATCAGTCCGGTGATCGGCTTTATTCTTGTGGGCATGCTGGCGGGGCCGGCAGGGCTTGGGTCGCTCGTACCGCAATATCCCTGGCTTTATCACATCACCATCAGCGACAGGCATGCGATAGAGCCATTTGCCGAATTCGGCATCATCCTCCTCCTCTTTTCCATCGGGCTGGAGCTGAGCTTCAGGCGATTATGGTCGATGCGGACGCTGGTGTTTGGCGTAGGTGCGGCGGAATTATTCGGCTCGGGCCTCATCATCGGCCTTGCCCTGCACCTGATGGGGCAATCCCTGGCCGGGGCCATCGGCCTTGGCCTTGCGCTTGCACTTTCCTCGACGGCCCTGGTGATGCCGATGGTCGGCACCCAGACGGCGGTGGGGCGCTCGGCCTTCTCGATGCTGCTGTTCGAGGATCTTGCCATTGTCCCCATCATCTTCGCTTTGGGAGCTATGGCACCCAATGCGCAGGATACCGGCTGGACGGGGCTTGCCGGAACCTTGGCGGCGGGTGCGGTCACCGTCGTCATCCTGTTCATTGCGGGCCGTTTCTTCCTGCCCCGCCTCTTTGCCCAGGCCGCGCGGACGAAGAGCCCTGAAATCTTTCTCTCAGCCAGTCTGCTGGTGGTGATCGCCGCCAGCCTTGCCACCACCATCGCCGGCCTCTCGCCCATAGTGGGCGCGCTCCTCGCGGGGCTACTGATCGCCGAAACCGAATATCATGGCGAGGTCGAGGTCATCACTGCCCCGTTCAAGGGGCTTGCGCTCGGTGTGTTCCTCATCACCGTCGGCATGAGCATTGATGTCCGCGTCATCCTTGCAAACTGGCCGGGCCTGGTGGCAGCCGTGGTCGGCGTTCTGCTGGTGAAGGTGTTCGTCACGACCCTGCTGATCAGGTGGAGCGGCGCGCGCCGGTCCACCGCGCTTGAAGTCGGACTCCTGATGGCCTCGCCCTCCGAAACAACCCTTATCGTGCTTTCGGCTGCCTCGGCGGCGCAGCTCATCCTGCCGTCCACTGCCGCCTTCTGGCAGATCGTGACGGCCATCGGGCTTACCATCACCCCGCTGCTGGCGCGGATCGGCCATGACGTTGCCCGTCGCATCGACATGGGCACTGGGGAGGAGCCCAGCATAGAACTTGGCGAGCGCGGTCGTCCTGTGGCTGTCATCATCGGCTTCGGCCGGGTAGGGCGGATGGTCGCCGAGATGCTGCGCAAGCACAAGCAGCCCTTCGTCGCCGTTGAATCGGACATTGATGCCGTGGCCCAGGCGCGGCGGGATGGCTACCCCATCATCTTCGGCGATGCGTCGCGCTCCGAACTGCTCGACAAGCTTCAGCTCGGCCATGCCAAGGCCCTGATCCTCACCATGGACGACCCTGTGCTTTCCATCCGCATCACCAAGCGCGTGCGGGGCTGGGTGCCGCATCTGACGATCATCGCCCGCGCGCGCGACACGGACCACGCCGCCGAACTCTACAAGGCCGGGGCGACAGATGCGGTGCCCGAGACGCTGGAAAGCTCCCTGCAGCTATCCGAAGCCGTGCTTGTGGACCTGGGCGTTGCCATGGGACCGGTTATCGCTTCGATCCACGAAAAACGCGACGAATTGCGCCAGGAGATCAAGCAGGCAAGCAATCTCGACCGCGATCCGCTGCTCCGCCATCTGCGGATGGATGAGGCAGGGTAACCACTGGCACAGGATGATTTTAGATAGACTCACCTCCGTTCGTGTCGAGCGAAGTCGAGACATGTTGGCGTCAGGTCAGCGTCCCTCGACTATGCTCGGGACTAATGGCTCAATTTGACGTCGCTGCCGTCGCAGCGGCGACGGAAATATATTGCGCCTCCGCCAGACGAGCGCTTGACAGCCAATCCGCTCCGAGCAGCGGGTTCAAGCCAATGGAAAGCCGCCAGTCTGGCGACGCATGGACCTTCCGATACTCATTGAAAGTCAATGCTTTTGAGGTGGTCTGCCCCTAAAAAAATTTTCCGGGAGGAGGGGCGGATCGCTACTCGGCGAACCGTTTGCGGAAAGCCGCAGAAGCCCTTGGATTGTCATCACAAGGTCATAAGAAATGACGACGGGACGAATCCTTCCGGCGGTGAATCGAATCATGGGGACCTGAATTACCCTCTTGCATCATGACTCATCTGTGGCACTATCTGTGGTACAGGGATCAGGGGGTTGACCCAACAGCTTGTGTCTGGCGGCGGCGAAGCAATTCGGCGCTCAACCCTCTTTGTCCCTGTCGGACCGCGAATATGGTCCAGTTTCTTGAACAAAAATGCTAGACGGGACGCTTGCCTCAGAGCGGACGGCCGAGTCGAACGGAACGGGAACATCGGGGGCGAACATGGATTTCAGAGAGATACAGGAAACAGGTGCAGCCGACATGACCCAAC
>DATEFI010000386.1:0-2386 GCA_035280705.1 Rhizorhapis sp.
GCTCCGGCCACGCCAGCGCATGGGCAATGGGAATACGCATATCGGGGCTTCCGAGTTGCGCAAGCGTGGAATGATCACGGAACTCGACGAGCGAATGAATGACCGATTGGGGATGGACCAATATGCTGAGGCGGTCGAGGCCGACAGGAAAGAGATGGTGAGCCTCAATCAGTTCCAGACCCTTGTTCATCATGGTGGCGCTATCGATGCTGATCTTCGCCCCCATCGACCAATTGGGATGGCGTATCGCCTGCGCGGGGGTGACTGACCTCATTTCCTCCCGCGTGAAGGTGCGGAATGGCCCTCCGCTGGCGGTGAGCGTGATGCGGCGCACCTCCTCGATCCGGCCGCTGGCAAGGCACTGGAAAATGGCATTATGCTCGCTGTCGACGGGCAGCAGCACCGCGCCTGACGCTTTGGCCGCGTCCATCATCAATATACCCGCCGAGACCAGCGACTCCTTGTTCGCCAGAGCGACGGTCCGCCCCTGCTGAAGGGCCGCCAGGGTGGGGCGAAGACCGGCGCATCCGACAATGGCCGCCATGGTCCAGTCCGCCTCCAGCCGCGCCGCTTCAACCAGCGCCTGTTCGCCCGCCGCCGCCTCGATGCCGGAACCGTTGAGCGCGTCTTTCAGCGCCGTATAGCGGCTTTCATCTGCAATGACGGCAAGCCTTGCCCCATGGGCTCGCGCTGCGCTGGCCAGAGCCTCAGCATCGCGATTGGCCGTGAGGGCGACAATCTCGTAGCTCTCGGGATCACGGCCAATAAGGTCCAGTGTGGATTGTCCCACCGATCCGGTCGCGCCGAAAATGGAAATGCGCCGCTTCCTCATGGTCACCAGCCACTTGCCACCAGCAACGCCGCAATGGGCGCGGCGGTCACGACGCCGTCGAGCCGGTCGAGCACGCCCCCATGGCCCGGCAAAAGGGTGCCACTATCCTTGACCCCTGCCCTACGCTTCAGCCAGCTTTCAAACAAGTCGCCCAGCTGCGCCGCCACCGCGAGCAATCCGCTTGCCGCCGCCAGACGGATCGGCAAGCCTAGTGTGCCGTGAAGGACAAAACCGAAAAGCAGCGCTGCCGCCACGCCGCCACCCAGACCGGACCAGGTCTTGCTCGGGCTGACCGCTGGAGCAAGCTTTGGTCCGCCGAGACTCCGGCCAGCGAAAAAGGCGCCGATGTCCGTCGCCCAGACCAGCCCCAGAGCCCAGAAGGCCAGCAGCAGGCCATGCTCATGCCCGCGCAGATAAAGCAGCGCCAAGACGGGCAGGCCGACATAATATATCCCTGCGCCCAGACGTGCCGAGCGGCATATCAGCGCCACGAACAGGAATGCCGCCGCCATCAGAGCAAGCGAGAGATAAGAAGGACCAGCCGCAAAGGGCGACAATATGGCCAGCGGCACCGACACCGCAAATAGCGACAAGCGGCGGTCATTGGCGGATGCATTGGCAAGGTCTGCCCACTCCGCCTGCATCAGCACTCCCGCCACCGCAGCCAGCAGCCAGAACAACGGACCTCCGGCAATGAGCGCCGCGAGCGCTATGGCAATCAGGGCGACGCCGATCATCGTCCGCGTCTGCAATTCCCTGCCAGGCCTTGGTCCCGGCTCAGCCATGCTCATTTCCGGTCATAGGCCACCGTAACGCCGTTCGCGCCGTCCGAACTCCTCGAGCGCCTGGGCAAGCGTATCGCCATTGAAGTCCGGCCACAGCGTATCGGTAAAATAAAGTTCGGAATAGGCCGCTTGCCAGAGCATGAAGTTCGACAGCCGTTGTTCGCCCGACGTTCTGATCAGCAAGTCCAGGGGCGGGAGGCCTGCCGTGTCCAGTTCCGCTGCAACAGCATCCGGGCCGATAGCATCAGGCGCGATCTCCCCCGTCATCGCCTTGCGGGCGATGGACTGGGCCGCACGCACCAGTTCATCCTGGGAGCCATAGTTCAGCGCGACCGCTACGGTGGTGGGGCCAAAATCCGCCGTACGCTCTATGGCATCGTCGATCATCGCCACAAGCGACGGGTCGAGCGCCCGGTAATTGCCGATCACCTTGAGCCTGACCCTGTTCGCCTCGAACTCCGCCAGGTCCGCCAGAATGAAGCGGCGGAGCAATCCCATGAGGTCGCTCACCTCGCTTTCGGGACGCTTCCAGTTTTCGGAGGAAAAGGCATAAAGCGTCAGCGCCTCAAGCCCCATTTCCTGAGCGGCGCGGGCCGTGCGGCGTACCGCTTCCACTCCCGCCTTGTGGCCCGCAAAACGGGGCAACATGCGCTTCTTCGCCCAGCGGCCGTTGCCATCCATGATGATGGCCACATGACGCGCACCATAGGTCGGCGCGCTGAAAGAGCGATGATCGGTCACTGGAAAGAAGCGGACTTAATGGCCAAGG
>DATEFI010000387.1:0-2893 GCA_035280705.1 Rhizorhapis sp.
GCGATCGCAGCCTTGGCGATATTCTCCAGCGTCTCACCGGTGGAGTCCGACAATAAATGAAGATGCAGACGCGTCATGGCTGCATCTTTGTGGACTGGCTGTGGATAAAGCAAGGGATAGTCTCGGGGCGGAACGCAGCGCCGGATTCCGTCCCCATTTCCGGGATGTTCATCCACAAGCGGCCAACAGGTTCATTTTTCCTTCCACATGCTGTGGATAATGGGGACAGAAGCAGAGACTCAGGCCGGATTGACGCATCGGAATGAGTCAAGCTGTTGGCAAGCCGGCGCACTATCCATAAACCCCGCTGTCCACCGACCTACTATCATCTCCTCCCTTTGAATCATTCTAAAGGGTTATAGGAAAGGATATGAACCGGGAGCCCCCCTTGGCTTGGCGAGCATCGTTCGTTAGGGGATCGCGGGAACGGGTCAGGATGATGCGACAAGCTTCAAGGAACAGGATTTGACCAAGCCCAAGAAATTGCTGTCGGTCCTCAAAGGCGAAAAGCAGGATATTCCGCCTGTATGGCTGATGCGGCAGGCGGGCCGTTACTTGCCTGAATATCGCGCATTGCGGGCCGAAAAGGGCGGATTCCTTGAACTCGTCTATGACAGCGCGGCTGCGGCGGAGATTACGCTTCAGCCCTTGCGGCGCTTTGGTTTTGACGGGTCCATCCTGTTTTCCGACATATTGATCGTGCCCTATGCCCTGGGTCAGGACCTATGGTTTGAGGCAGGCGAGGGGCCGCGCCTCGCGCCGCCGCTCGCAGAGGCTGCTCTTGATGCTCTGACGCCCCGGCTGGAGCGGCTCGATCCCATTTATGAAACTGTCCGGCTGGTGAAGGCGGCCTTGCCTTCGGAAACGACCTTCCTGGGCTTTGCGGGAAGCCCCTGGACGGTCGCTACCTATATGGTGGCGGGACAGGGCAGCAAGGATCATGCCCTTGCCCGGCGCCTTGCCTATCGCGATCCGAAGCGCTTCGGCGCGATCATCGATGCGATCATTGACCTTAGCGTCGAATATCTCGCGGGCCAGATCGAGGCAGGCGTAGAGGCAGTGCAGCTGTTCGACAGCTGGGCTGGCAGCCTTGCTCCGCTGGAGTTCGATAAATGGGTGATAGAGCCCAACCGGGCGATCGTCGACCGTCTGCGCCAGCGCTGTCCCGCTATTCCGATCATCGGCTTTCCAAAAGGTGCAGGCGGCAGGCTCCCGGCCTATGCCGAAGGTACCGGCGTTGATGCGATCGGCCTTGACGAGACGGTCGATCCCCATTGGGCCAATGCGGTTCTTCCAGAGACTCTGCCGGTTCAGGGCAATCTCGACCCGCTGGCGCTGATCGCGGGTGGTGAGGCGCTCGAGCGTGCTGTGTCGAACATCCAGTCGGCGTTCAGCGGACGTCCGCACATCTTCAATCTGGGCCATGGCATTTTGCCCGATACCCCGATCGACCATGTCGAAACATTGCTTACACTTGTCCGCAAGGAGCGCTCATGACCGGATTCCTTGGCGCTGCCTACCCCTGGGTATTGGCCGGCCACATCATCTTCGTCATCTTCCTTATGGCCGCGCTGTTCATGATGCCGCGCTTCTTCATCTACCATCAGGAAGCCGAGCCCGGATCTGCGGAGGAAGCGCGGTGGGTCCGGCGCGAGACGCGCCTGCGCAACATCATTCTCAACCCCTCGCTCATCATGGTCTGGGTTTTCGGGCTGATGCTGGCCTTCAATGTCGATGCCTGGCAGCAAGGCTGGTTCCACGCCAAACTGCTTTTTGCTCTTCTTCTTTCCGCCTATCATGGCTGGGTCGTCGGCTATTCCAGGAAATTGGCGAAGGGGCTTCGTCCATTCAGCGAGCGCAAGCTCCGCATGTGGAATGAGGCGCCAGGCATTTTCGCCGCGGTGATCGTCATCCTGGTGATTGTGCGGCCGTTCTGATCGGGTTGCGCTCACAGGGGGATTTTCAAAGGCGTGAACGGGAACGCTTGCCCGCAAATCCCGTTGACTAAAGCGAAACCGCGTCGTAACGCTCGCTCCATCTTCTTTGCCGTTCGTGCACGAGAATCCCTTCCCAATAGCGCTGGCCGGCCTCTCAACGTACATTCCAGTTCCGGAAACTATCTAAATGCATCTGAAAGAGCTCAAGAAAAAGACACCTGCCGACCTCGTGTCCATGGCCGAGGAGCTGGGCGTGGAAGGGGCCTCCACCCTCCGCAAGCAGGATCTGATGTTCGCCATATTGAAGGTCGAAGCTGAAAATGGCGAGCAGATCATGGGCCTTGGCACCATTGAAGTGCTGCCCGACGGCTTTGGTTTTCTTCGCAGCCCCGAGGCGAATTATCTTGCGGGTCCGGACGACATTTATGTGTCGCCCAATCAGGTCCGGAAATTCGGGCTGCGCACGGGCGATACCATTGAAGGCGAAATTCGCGCGCCCAAGGATGGCGAGCGCTATTTTGCCCTGACGAAACTGACTGCCGTCAATTTCGATGATCCGGAGGTTGTCCGTCACCGCGTCAATTTCGACAATCTGACGCCGCTATATCCGGATTCAAAGCTGCGCCTCGACACGCTGGACCCGACCGTCAAGGACAAGTCGGCGCGCGTCATCGATATCATCGCTCCGCAAGGCAAGGGCCAGCGCGCCCTGATCGTCGCGCCGCCGCGGACGGGCAAGACCGTCCTGCTGCAGAACATCGCGAAGGCCATCACCGATAATCACCCGGAGGTTTATCTTCTGGTCCTGCTGATCGACGAGCGGCCGGAGGAAGTGACGGACATGCAGCGCAGCGTGAAGGGGGAGGTCATCAGCTCCACCTTCGACGAACCCGCCTCGCGCCATGTCCAGGTTGCCGAAATGGTGATCGAGAAGGCGAAGCGTCTGGTCGAGCACA
>DATEFI010000388.1:0-5915 GCA_035280705.1 Rhizorhapis sp.
GCCGGAGAAGGCTCTTTGCCATGTGTCGATTTCGTATGTTCGCGGCCATAAGGCCTCGAGCCTTCATCCGCCCGGACATGAAACGGACCGGCCGGAGAAGGCTCTTTGCCATGTGTCGATTTCGTATGTTCGCGGCCATAAGGCCTCGAGCATCGAGATTTTCTGGCGGGAAGGCAGCGGAAATCGGCCATTCTCCCGCTCTCATAGCAAATGTCGAATGCGCCGCCGCGATCGCCATTAGCTCGGTCGAATGGCGCAGCAGCTGCTTTACATCATACGGATGGGGCTAAGCCGGCGGAGTGAGGCTTGCCCCGCCCTATGAGCGGCGCGGCCTTCATTTCCGTATTGAGCCAGATATGTAACCTGCCGCATCAACGCGGCAGGAATATTCGACCTTGGCCATATCCATTTGGTGCCACACCAATAATTGGTTAATTGGCGTAACGGTCAAGGCGAGCATTGCTTCTGGCCAGGGTTGAACCGATCCGGAAAGCGGGCTGTGCGGGCAGACGATCGACTGGCAATCATTTCGGCGATCTTTTCCTGCCCGAAACCGATCGCATGCCTTTTGGACCGAGCCTTTGCGGAACAGCATTTTGCCCATGGCGCGCATATTGCGCATCAGGGGGAGCCGTGCGCCCATTGCTGGCTGGTTCTGGACGGGCGAGCGCGCATCCAATGTTTCAGTGCAGAGGGGCAGAAGGTCCAGCTTGCCGTGCACGGCGCTGGAGAGATTTTCGGCGCCTATCCCTCGCCCACCAGCCACAGAGCGGACATAATCGCGGATGGCACCGTGAAACTGCTTCGGATCGGATGCAATGAACTGGTTGGGCTGGTCACCGAACATGCGGCGCTGGGCGCCGGGCTCTCGCGCTTGCTCGCCCGCCAGTTGGACATGGCACTCGATCGCATGGCCGCCCGCAACATGCTGACGGCAGCGGGCCGGGTCTATGCCGAACTGCTCCGCCTCGCGGGCACGGGCAATTGCATTTCCCCGCCACCGGTCCTCACCGCATTCGCCCTGACCGTCCAGACGACGCGCGAAACCGCCTCTCGCGCCATATCTGCTTTGGAGCGGCGGGGTATCGTCAAACGCGATGAAAGCGCCCTCACCATCGTTTCTCCCCGCATGCTCGCGGATATGATCATCTGATCAGCCGCCGGGGCGCACATCACTTTGCGAGTGAGGGAGCGGCCGTCAGCAGGGGATGCGATTTCTGCGATTCTTTCCGAACTCGCCTGATTTTTTCCAAGAGGTAGTGGTGCCGCTTGCGTGACTCGAACACGCGACCCCATCATTACGAATGATGTGCTCTACCGGCTGAGCTAAAGCGGCCTGATCCGGCCCCGCGCTTACCAAGGTCGAAAGCTTCTGACAAGCGGCCATTGTGCCCCATGTACAGCGGATCGAAGGTTAACGGCGCCGCAAGATTGATTCACCCGATCTTTACCATCGCCATGCCAGACTCGGCGTTGGAATAAGGATTTTTGCGACTGGACCGGCAATGGACAATCCGCTTGGGCACGACATGGCCTCTCATCTAGACGAGCTGGATTACGCAGCGGAAGATTCATCCATAGAAGCGCCGCCTGCGATCGGCGATGATGAGCGGCGCATGCATGTTCGCGCCTATAATTATTGGGCTTCCTTGCTGCAGGACCGGCGCTTTCCCTCAATCGAAGATTTGGATCCCGCCAATATCGAAGATTTCGCGCCCCATAGCGTGCTGCTGGACTTCACGGCGGGCATTGAAAATCCGGCGCTGTCCTATCTGGGCTCGGCGCTGCGCAAGGAATGCGAGATCGAAGGCGAAATTCAATATATCGCCGACGTGCCGAGCCGGTCGCTGCTTTCGCGCCTTACGGACCATTATCTGCAGATTATCGCCAATGGCGCGCCGATCGGTTTTGAAGCCGAGTTCCTGAACCAGCGCGGAGCGGAAATCCTTTATCGCGGCATATTGATGCCTTTTTCCAGCGACGACGATACTATCGACTTCGTCTATGGCGTCATTAGCTGGAAGGAAATCGCCGACCGCAGCCTGACGGACGAACTTGTCCTGGAGGTGAGCCAGGCCCTCCGCAGCGCTCCGGCGCATACGCCCACTGCTCCGGTCTGGGCCGACGGACCTTCGGCACTACCTGAGTTGCCGGTGCCGGAATCGAGAAATGGTGAATTCGTTCTCATCGAACCGGATGCCGATGCGCCGCTTGCCGACTGGCTGGCGCTGGCCCGCGATTATGCGGGCGAGGCGCAGGCGATGGAGGACCGCAGCCATTCCGCACTCTATCGGGCCATCGGCCTTGCCTATGATTTCGCCCTGCTGACCCAGCGCTGCCCCCAGGACTATGCGGAACTTCTGGAGGATGCAGGCATCAAGGTACAGGCCCGCGCGCCCATGACGCCGGTGGTCAAGCTGATCTTCGGCGTCAGCTACGACAAGACGCGCCTTGCCGAATATGCGGCCGCGCTTGACCATGCCATGGCGGCCGGAATGGCAAGCGGTGCACTTGGCGCTCATCTGGAGGCCTATCCCGGTGGCTTGAAGGGCCTTGTGCGGGACGAGCGTCTTGCAAGGAAGAAGGCGCGCACCGCACCCGCCAACCCGGTGCATGAAGCACGGCGGAAGCTGCGCGCGGCTTTGGCGATCCCGGTGGAGGATGTGGCGACGGACGAGGATGGCCTGGCCGTTCTGGTCGGTCGCCGCGAAGCCGACGGCAGCCTCTCCATCGTGGGGACCCTCAGCGCCGATTCGCCATTGACGGAGAAAGTCGTTCGCAAGGCCGCGGCCTGAAAAGGCAGAATGGCCGCCTGCCTACCGGAGTCAGCAAAGCCTATAATTAAATTTCTGCAATTCGAAACTTTGTTTCCAGTTTTAGGTTGAGAGGCTGCAAGGGGACCGGGTATAACAGGGTGTAATAAGAGGGTGGAGCACGGCCAGACGCTCCCGGACAGGATGAGCCCTATGGCCACGAAAGTTGCCGAAGCTGAATTGTCCCTTGTAATCCAGGCCTTGAAGGCCGCCCTGCTCGGCGGAGCGCTGCCGGGCGAAGACGAGGGCTTCGACGAAGGCACGCGAACAGAGGCCGCCAGATTCCTGGCGGAGGCTGCCCGCAGGCGGCGGCCGGGCGAACCCGTAGTCGCACTGGAAACGTTGACGTCGGAGAAGGGCCGCCGGCTGATGCGGCTGGCCGTCATAAACGACGACATGCCGTTTCTGGTGGATTCCATTGCAGCCGCCCTGTCCGCCGAGGGAATAGCCATCCACCGGCTGATCCATCCCGTGGTTCCGGTCGTGAGAGACGCAGACGGCGTACTGACCGGCATCCTGCCCCCCGACAGCAGCGGCGCCCGGCGGGAATCGATCATTTATCTGGAGACGGATCGGGTTGACGCCAGAAACCGCCGAATCCTTGCCGACCATGTGCGCTCCACGCTGGATCATGTGCGGGCAGCGGTCGCCGATTGGCTTCGGATGCAGGAAGCGATGCGCGCAGATGCGGACCGGCTTCATGATGTAGAGGGGGCGGCGCTGCTGCGCTGGTTCCTGGACCGCAATTTCACGCAGCTTGGTCATGAATTCCGGACACGATCCGGGAAGGCAGAGGCTGCTCTTGGCATTTGCACGGTCGGTGAGGAGCCGCTGCTTTCGCCCGCTTCGGTCGACGCGGCCTTCAAATGGTTTGAGGAGGGCAGGCCAAGCCCCCTTATCATCAAGTCGAACCGTCTTTCGCCCGTTCACCGCCGGGTGCTGATCGATCTCATCATTCTGCCGTTGCGGCAGGGAAAGGATGTTGCCGGCCTTTCCATCCACGCAGGTCTTTGGACCAGTTCAGCGCTGAGCGCCCCACCCGAAAAGATACCGCTGCTGCGCTCGGCGCTGTTCGGCCTTGTGGAGAAATATGGATTCGACCCGGTAGGGCATGCCGGCAAGGCGCTGGCTCACGCAATGACGGCCTTGCCCCACGACCTTCTGATCGGTTTCAATCAGGCGGCGTTGGAAGAGCTGGTGCTCACCTCCATGTCGCTATCCGACCGGCCACGGCCAAAAATGGTGCTGGTCGAAAGCCCGCTTGGCCGTCACCTCTTTGCCTTCGTGTGGCTGCCGCGCGACGATGTTTCGACCGGCCGCCGCGTCGCCATTGCCGATATGCTGGGCCGTGCGGCCAATGCCCAATTGCTGAGCTGGACCATTGCCCTGGAGGAAGGAGGCGTGGCCATCCTTCGCTACGCGTTCGATTTGCGCCAGGGCGGCCGGATGCCTGACGCAATGAAGCTCAACCGGATGCTCGAAGAGATGGTCCGGGGCTGGGCGCCCGCCATCGAAAGCAGCCTGGCGGAGATTGGCGAACAGAACCGCGCCGCCGCCCTGGCTGCGCGCTATGCAGCGGGTTTTCCGGCGAGCTACCGGACGGGTGCGGGCCCTGACGAAGCCGCCATCGACATTTTGCAGATGCAGGCACTTTCCGGCCCCGCGAGCCGTGGCGCGAGGCTCTACCGCGAGCCGAACGATGACCACAGCCGCCTCCGCCTGAAACTGTACAGCCTGGATCCGATCATCCTGTCCGATGCCGTTCCGGCGCTGGAGAATTTCGGCTTCCGCGTGGTTGAGGAAATGTCCACTCCCCTGGGGGACGGGGAACTTGGCCACATCCAGAAATTCGTGCTGGAGTTGCCGTCCGGCCTCCAATCGACCGAAGTCATCGTCCGGCGCGACACCATACAGCGGGCGATCGCGGCGGTACTGGAAGGGGCGGCAGAGAATGACCGCTTCAATGAGCTTCTGATCTCCGCCGCGCTGGAGCCGCGTGACGTCATCCTGTTCCGGTCGATCTTCCGCTATTTGAGGCAGACGGGCGTTGCTTATGGGCTTGCGACCTTTGTGGAAGCGTTGAGGCGAGAGCCAAGCATTGCGCGCGAACTGATCCGCCTGTTCGAATTCAGGCATGATCCCGGCCAGGCGGACGAAATGGCGGCGGCGGAGGCGGAGAAGGCGGTTGACCTGGCGCTGGAGGGCGTGACCGCCATCGACGAAGACCGGATGTTGCGCCTCGTCCGGTCGGTGATCCTGGCAACGCTGCGCACCAATTTCTTTGCACCCGCCGCCGCCGAGGCGCTCGCCTTCAAGATGGACAGCGCGAAGGTGCCCGGCCTTCCGGCCCCTCTGCCATGGCGCGAAATATGGATTTACAGTCCCCGGGTCGAAGGCATCCACCTGCGCGCAGGCCCGATCGCTCGCGGCGGTCTGCGCTGGTCCGACCGGCGCGACGATTTCCGCACCGAGATCCTGGGCCTGATGAAGGCGCAGCGCGTCAAGAATGCCGTCATCGTCCCTACCGGGGCCAAAGGCGGCTTTTTTCCGAAGATGCTGCCCGATCCTGCCAAGGACCGGGACGGCTGGCTGGCGGAAGGGACGGAAACCTACCGCATCTTCATCCGTACGCTGCTGTCGGTGACCGACAATATAGTGAGCGGCAAGGTGGTCCATCCCGAGGCTGTCGTGGTGCATGATGGCGACGATCCCTATTTCGTCGTCGCGGCGGACAAGGGGACGGCGAGCTTTTCGGATGTTGCCAATGCCATTGCGCTGGAACGCGACTTCTGGCTGGGCGACGCCTTTGCGAGCGGCGGCAGCCAGGGATACGACCATAAGGCGATGGGCATCACCGCACGCGGCGCCTGGGTCAGCGTCCAGCGTCATTTTCGGGAAATGGGCATCGACGTGCAGAAGGAGCCGGTGCGCGTCGCAGGCGTCGGGGACATGTCGGGCGATGTGTTCGGCAACGGGATGCTCCTCAGCAAGGCGATAAAGCTGGTCGCTGCTTTCGATCACCGGCACATCTTCCTTGACCCGGAGCCCAATCCGGCAAGGAGTTGGGAGGAGCGCAAGCGGCTGTTCGAATTGCCCCGGTCA
>DATEFI010000389.1:0-3344 GCA_035280705.1 Rhizorhapis sp.
TCGCTCTTCCAGATGAGCCAGCAGGCGCCAAGCAGGGCATAGCCGATGACAAGGCTGATCCCGGTCAGCAGGCTGAAGGGGCTGAGCCACTCCCACCATCCGCCGCCATAAGCGCGCCCCTTTACCGTAATGCCCTGCAACAGCGCGCCAAGCGTAATGCCCTGCGCCAGGGTAGCGGTGAGCGAACCCGCGAAGAAAGCAAAATCCCAGAAAGGACGATGCGCCGGGTCACGCCAGCGGAATTCGAAAGCCACGCCCCGGAAGATGAGGCCCAGCAGCATGGCGATAAGCGGCGCGTAAAGGGCGGGAAGGACGATCGCATAGGCAAGCGGGAATGCCGCCATCAGACCGCCTCCCCCCAGCACCAGCCATGTCTCATTGCCATCCCACACGGGCGCGATGCTGTTCATGGCGGTATCGCGCTGCTGGCCGGGCTTCAGACGCGGGAAGAGGATCCCGATGCCAAGGTCGAAGCCGTCCATGACGACATAGGCGGCCACGGCAAAGGCAATGATCGCCGCCCAGATGGTGGTGAGATCGGGATTGATATCCATCAGTGGCCTCCCTGCATGCCGGGTGCGGGCGTGATGCCGGCGGCCCGTTCGGGGCGTTCCTCGGGGACGGTCTCATGCGGCTGGGGCGGCTTGGCCATCAGCTTCAGAATATACCAGGTGCCTGCTACGAAGACGGCGAAATAGACGATCACAAAGGCCAGCAGCGATCCGCCGACGGCAGGAGCGGCAATGGGCGACACGGATTCGCTCGTGCGAAGCAGTCCATAGATGGTCCATGGCTGCCGCCCCACTTCGGTCGTGATCCAGCCGGCAATGACCGCGACAAAGCCAGAGGGGCCGAGAAGGACGGCGGCACGGTGCAGCCAGGACCAGTCGTAGAGCTTGCCGCGAAGCCGCGCCACCAGGCTCCACAGGCCAAGGCCCAGCATGGCAAAGCCCAGCCCCACCATGATGCGAAAGGACCAGAAGATGATCTGCACGGGCGGCTCCCTGTCGTCTGGCACGCTATCCAGTCCGGCGAGCGGCGCGTCGGGATCATGTTTCAGGATCAGCGACGACGCCTTCGGGATCTCCACCGCATAGTCCACCCGCTTTTCCGTGCTGTTGGGCAGGCCGATCAAAATCAGGGGCGCGCCATGGGGATGGCTGTCATAATGGCCCTCCATGGCCATGATCTTCACTGGCTGATGTTCGAGCGTGTTGAGGCCGTGCAAGTCGCCTACAAATATCTGGACCGGGGCGACCAGGGCGGCCATCCACATGGCCATGGAGAAGTTCTTGCGCGCGCCTGGATTGGTCCGGTCGCGCAGCAGGTGCCAGGCGCCAACCGCTCCCACGGCAAGGGCGGTGGTGAGATAGGCGGCAATGACCGTGTGGACCAGCCGGTAGGGAAAGCTCGGGTTGAAAATGATGTCGAGCCAGCTTCCGGCCGGAACGAACTGGCCTGCGGCATTGATGGCATGGCCCGCCGGGGTCTGCATCCAGCTGTTAACCGAGAGGATCCAGAAGGCGGAGATGAAGGTCCCTATGGCAACGGCGCAGGTGGCAAGGAAATGCAGCCCCTTCCCCACCTTGCCGATGCCAAAGAGCATGACGCCGAGAAACCCCGCCTCAAGGAAGAAGGCCGTCAGCACTTCATAAGCCATCAGCGGCCCGACCACTGGCCCTGCCTTGTCCGAGAAAACCGACCAGTTGGTGCCGAATTGATAGGACATCACAATCCCCGACACCACGCCCATGCCGAAAGCGGTTGCGAAGATCTTCAGCCAATAGCGGAACAGATTGGCATAGACGCCCCTCCCGGTCTTCAGCCAAAGCGCCTCCAGCACCATGAGATAGCTCGCAAGGCCGATGGAAAACGCCGGAAAGATGAAATGGAAGCTGATGGTAAAGGCGAACTGGGCGCGGGCCAGCAATAGGGCGGCTTCAGCATCGGGCATGGAGTGGTTTTCCCCGGTTTCGCGATGCGCCGGACCATAGCAGCGGGACGGAAAAGTGCACCCCCGAAACGGCTTCCGCACTTGCAAACATCTGCGGATCGACTGCGGAAATTGCACTCCGGTCCGCGACATCAGCAATTGGGCGCAGCGGTGCTGCTCAAAAAAAATTCCGGCGCGCGGGATTAAACCCGTCTTCCCTCCCGTTCCCATCACAAGAGCACAGCTTTGAACCGCTCTTGGATTTGAAGAGGAGACGAGAGATGAAAAAGATTTTGATCAGCACGGCAGCCCTCGCGATGGCGATGAGCGTGGCGCCAGCATCGGCGCAGCTACTGGGCGGCGGTGGCGGCGGCATGCTTGGAGGGGGCTTGGGCGGCTCGCTTGGCGGCACGCTCGGCGGTACGCTGGGCGGCGGCAGCGGCCGGATTGGCGGCAGCACCGTCGGCAGTGTGACCGGTGACGGCGCGCTGGGCGTCGACAAGTCGATCGACACCCGTTCCGGCCGCGCCTCTGCCAAGGCGCAAGGCTCCGGCAAAGCCCAAGGTTCGGCCTCCGGCTCGACCGATGTTGTGGGCAGCACCCTTGGCGGCTCTGCCAGTGGCAGCGCGCAGGGTTCGGGCAGTGCGGGCGGATCGGCCCAGCTGATCGGCACCGATGCCGTCGGCAGCGCCGTTGGGGGCGTGGCTGGAACGGCGCGCGGTGCGGCCAGCGGCGCAGTATCCAGCGCAACCGGCACTGCAAGCGGGGCCGGAGGTGCCGCCGGTAGCGCCAGCGGCAATGCAGCAGGCAATGGCCAGGCCATGGCCTTCGGCAATCTTGGCCAGCTCGCCGCTGCCGGGTCGGGCGCAGCAGACGCAAGCGGCATGTTCGCGATCAGCCCCGGAATGACGATCGAAGACGCCAAGGGACGTACCGTGGGCACCGTGCAGTCCGTGCGGGCCACCGGTGAAGGCGTGGTGCAGACGGTGATCGTCGAAAGCGGCAATCATGTGGCCGAACTGCCCGCCGCCAACTTCACCGGCTCCGGCAGCGCCCTGGTCTCCGCCATGGGCAAGGGCGAGATCAAGAAGGAAGCCAAGGACCAGGAAGAGACGGCGCAGGGCCAGCAATAAGCACTGTTTCAAGATGAAGCGAAATCCCTTCCCCGTTGGGGGAAGGGATTTTCATTGCCGCCAGTCCCTGGGAACCACTTATGTCCGTTCGGGCGGATCTTGTCGAAGCCCTTCAAAAGGACTGCCTTATAGCGAGGGGATCTTCGCTTGGCGCGAACCTGTTCGTTCGACACGAAACGGAATGAGGAATCTCACGCGAAAAAATGGCCGGCGCTTTGCGCCGGCCAAGGATGTTCGCAGGAGGAACATCTTGCGGTGAGCAGGCCGCCATGGCGGCC
>DATEFI010000390.1:0-2782 GCA_035280705.1 Rhizorhapis sp.
CTTGTTGCCGCGCAGACGTTCGACGGCAAGGAGGTTGTCGATCTTGCGGCAGGATATGAGCTTTCGCCCGGAATTCGCCTGGGCGCGGGCGTCCAGAACCTGTTCGACGCCTTCCCCGATCCGATCATCGATCAGGCTCAGGCCATCGCTGCGACGGGGGGCAGCTTTCCGACGGGTGAGGAAACGCCCATCGGCGTCAATGGCCGCACCTATTTCGCCAGGTTATCCGCCCGCTTCTGATAATGGACCGGCGGGACCTTCTGCGCGGTGCGGCGGCCCTGGCAGCCATGCGCTTCCTTTCGGCGGAACCCGCGAAAGCCGGCCTTGACCCAAGACCGCATGTGCAGAGGGACCCGTTTCCGCTGGGAGTAGCCTCGGGCGAACCCGCAAGCGACGGCTTCGTGCTCTGGACCAGAGTGATCGGGCCTGACGCCGACAGCCTTGTGGGATATGAAATTGCGGAAGACGAACATTTCCGCACGATAGTCTGGCAAGGACGCGCCTTGGCGTTGGCAGCTCGCGGCGGCGCGGTGCATCTGGAGGTGGCCGGGCTTCCTCCCGGCAGGCCCTATTTCTACCGTTTCCATCTGGGCGGCGCTGTCAGCCGCACCGGACGGACAGCAACGATCGCAACCGATCCACAGCACCTCCGGCTTGCGCTGACCTCCTGCCAGCATTGGGAGCAGGGTTGGTTCACCGCTTATCGGGACATGCAGGCCAGGGGCGTCGATGCGGTGCTGCAGGTCGGAGATTATATCTACGAAAAATCCTTCGGCGGCGGGCCGGACGTCCGGTCCTTCGGAACGGCGGAACCCCGCACGCTGCAGCAGTATCGCGATCGCTATGCGCTTTACCGCACCGATCCCGATCTTGCGGCGGCCCACGCAACCTTTCCCTTCATCGTCAGCTGGGACGATCATGAGGTGGAGAATGACTATGCAGGAACGGAAGGCGGGGCCACCGCCGACCCCGCCGCCTTCCTGCAGCGCCGGGCTGCGGCTTATCAGGCTTATTTCGAACATATGCCCCTGCGGCCCGGAAGTTTGAGACCGAATGGCGAGATCCGCCTGTACCGGCAACTCCAATGGGGAAGGCTTGCAACGGTCCACATGCTGGACACACGTCAATACCGCACGGCGCAGCCGTGCGCGGCCAGCGGGGAAAGGGGCGGCCGGATCGTTGAAGGGTGCAGGCAAGCGATCGATCCTGCGGCAACGATGCTGGGGGCGGCGCAGGAACAATGGCTGCGGGACGGCCTTGCCCGGGAACAGGCCCGTTGGAGCCTCATTACCCAGCAGACGCTCTTTTCCCGGCTGTTCCTGCCAAGCGGCCCGGATACATGCTACTCCGATATCTGGGACGGCTATGCCGCCACGCGCGACCGGGTGCTGGCCGCCTTGCATCATCCCGCCGTGCGCAATGCGGCGATCCTGGGCGGAGATGTGCATTCCTTCTGGATCAATGACGTCAAGCCCGATTTCGATCGCGCGAATTCCGCTACGGTGGCGACTGAAATAGTGACGAGCTGCCTCGCCTCCCGTTCCGGTCCTGAGGCGCTGTTCGGATCAGCGCGCGAACTCAATCCCCATCTGCGCTTTATCGACAATGCGCATGCCGGATATGTGCTGCTGGACATTGTGCCTGCCGGGCTTTCGATCGACCTGCGCGCTGTGAGCGATCTCACCGATCCCGCGGGGCATTGCCATAGGCTTGCTTCCTTTTTCGTGGAGGACGGACGGCCGGGCGTTACCGGTTGACAGGCAAGCTCCTGCCCAATGCGCCCCGTCCGGCCCGGCGCCCTGCTGTCGCAATTTTGCGATAAAAGCGCGCTAGGGCTGCCGCCATGCTACGCAAGACGCCCCCGCTTGAGGCCATCGAAATATTCGTCGCCGCCTCTCGTGGCGGCAGCTTTCGCGCCGTGGGGCGTGAACTCGCGCTCAGCCCGTCGGCCGTCAGCCGCCGCATTGCGGGGCTCGAGTCATTCCTTGGCATTGCGCTGTTTGACCGCGACGGCCAATCACACCGGCTGAGCGCGGCTGGCCGTCATTATCTCTCATTGGTCGAGCCAGCGATCGACAGGATCCAGCGAGCCACATTAATGGCCGGTGAAGGTGATTCCGGCCGCCTGAGAGTGGCGATATCTCACAGCCTGGCGGTCGGCTGGCTCATCCCGCGTCTTGCCGATCTTCGGCGAACATATGGGATAGATGTGGAAGTGATCGCATCGCGCGATTTCGATGTGCTGCGGTCAGGAGAAGCACAGGTTGGGATATGGGGCGGATTGGATGTGCCGCAGGACATGATGGCAGAAACCATCCTCAGCCCCACGCTGCTGCCTGTTTCCGCACCTCTGTTGGCCGATGGACGCCAGCCGCCCCGATGCGAGCGGGACCTTGCGGACCATGTGCTGTTGTCGGTCAGTTCACCCGGCGGTCTCTGGGAGCGCTGGCTCGCCGGCACCCACCTCGTCGGATCGAAGCTGGAAATTCGGGAATTCGCCTCCTTGCAGCTGATGTATGAGGCGGCGGCTGCAGGATTGGGCGTTGCGCTGGCCATTCCGCTGGTGGCGGAACCTTTCCTCGCTTCCGCAAGATTGCTTCCCTGCATTCCAGCGGCCAGGCCCATCGGCGAAACCTATCGCCTCTACCGATCGAGGAATCGGCTCACCCCCAGCCGGATGGAGCAACGCTTTGGCGGTTGGCTGAGAGAGCAGGTGGCCGAATCTCTCAAAATATTCGGAGAATTTTGCGGCGGGTGCGGGTGCACCGGGTTTGAGGCACCT
>DATEFI010000391.1:0-14674 GCA_035280705.1 Rhizorhapis sp.
GCTTGCCCTGTCGCCCGGCCGTGGATCGTGCTCGCACGCCATAGTTGCAACTTGTAATCGGAGCCGTTTCCTTATGCCCCTATTTGCGGCAAATCAATTCCTTCAGGCCTAAAATCATTGGTCTGTTCGCGAGATTTATCCGGCCTTGCGCCGGAAAAATTCCCTTGGCGGCGGAACCTCACGCCGCCAAGGGAGCGGCAGCAAGCCGCGCTTGGTTATCGGGCCGGTTCCGAGCCTAGAACCGATAGGAAAGCGATCCGCCAAACGTGCGCAGCGGGTCGAACGCCCCCAGGACCGGAAAGCCCAGAGCGCCGATGCTGACCTGGGATGTCGAGATCGTCCGCTTGTTCGCAATATTCCGGACAAAACCGGCGAGGCTCAATCCATTACCCATATCCCAGGTAAGCGAGGCATTATACTTCCCGTAGGCAGCCTGAGAGGTTTCCGGCCGGTTGTAGGGCGAAAAATAGACGCGCCCCGTCCATGCGCCTTCGACACGGCCGGTGATTTCGCCTCCGCCAACAGCCTTGGTATATTGAACGGCAAGATTGGCCGTATAGGGAGGTGCCTGCGGCAAACGATTGCCCGAGAGATCCTGGACCCCGAGCTCTGGACGAGCCGCTTCCGACGTAAAGAATGTCGTGAACTTTGTGTCGAGGATCGAACCGTTTCCGGTTATCTCAAGACCATCGATGGGACTGGCGACGAACTCGACCTCAATCCCCTTCACCTTCGCAGAGGCTGCGTTGACTGGCAGAGACTGATTACCCAGCAGACGCTGCACCTGCAGGTCGGTGTAGTCGTAATAGAAGGCGGAAAGATTGATACGCAGCCGCCTGTCAAACCACTCAGTTTTGATCCCGCCTTCATAATCCGTCAGTTTCTCGGGTCTAAGCGGATCGCCAGTGAACGCAGACAAGGCGAAGCCGCCGCTCTTGAACCCCTTTGCGTACGTAGCATATAGCATGATGTCGTCGGTCGCCTGAAAGTCGATGCCGAACCGCGGTGTAAACGAGTCGAAGCTTGTCCGCGCGACCTGCGACAGATTATGGTTGTAAGGCACTGAAGGATCATAGGGCGTTACCAAGTCAGCCACCCCCATTTGATCAATTGCGCGCTTTTCGTAGCTGTAACGAATTCCCGCAGACAAGGTGAGGCCCGTCACCGGGCGCCAGTCGAACTGACCGAATGCTGCATATGCTCTGGTGTCGAAATCGCCAATATAGTCGATACCCTGCGTTTGCTGACCCGAAGCTGGTGACCGGAATGGCGAGAAGTTCGATTGACCGAAGAGCTCTTCACGAAAATAATAGCCGCCGAGGATATAGCTCAGATCACCAATATCTCCGGCCAACCGAAGTTCCTCGCTGAACTGCCGGGCGATTTCGTTGATGCGAACACGAGCGACAGGTGCACTCGTCCCGTCAGAGTCCGACTGATACTGGGTGTTGGAATCGCGGTAACCGGTGATTGATGTCAACGTAGCAAAGCCGACGTCCCAGTTCATGGTGGCGGTAAAGGCGGAAAAGCGCCGGACGTTCCGCTGCGGAACATTGCCTGAACTGTCGCGAGGATTAGGTGGTACGATTCCCCCTAACGCGGGCCCGAATGGAACAACGCCAGGACGCCCGGCACCAATATGATGGTAAACGAAATTATTATCGTCTGAGTGACTATACTCGGCTGCCAGCACCAGATCGAACTTAGACGATGGTTCGATCTTCACCTTTCCGCGAACCGCGAAGCTGTGCTCGTTATCGATGTTTTCGCCTGTCGTGATGTTGTCGCCGTAGCCGTCGTTATCGACAGTCTGGAAAGCAATCCGCGCGGAAACAGTATCGCTTACCGGGCCTGTAAAAAAGCCTTCCGTTTGAATGTGACTATGGTTTCCGACCGTCAATTTGGCGAGGCCCGCAAATTGGTTTTGCGGATTGTTGGTGATCACGTTGACAGCGCCGGCCGTCGCGTTGCGCCCATAGAGCGTGCCCTGTGGACCTCGAACCACCTCAACTCGATTTACGTCGAAAAAGCCGGCGAGTTGTGCGGTCGGTCGCGACACATAGACACCGTCAGAGTGGAACGCTACTCGCCCCTCCTGGCCGGCTGACGTTGCGTCGAATCCCAAACCTCGTATGGCGATCCTGGCGAAACCCACATTCCGGCCAAAATTGACGCTCGGCAGCGAGGGCGCCAGCCGCTCGAAGTCGTTGACCTGACGAGCAGCCAGGTCCTCCCCACTGACAGCCGTGACCGCCAGCGGCGTTTCCTGGACGTTTGTAGCGCGCTTCTGGGCAGTCACCACAATATCCGCCAAACCTTCGCCATTCGCCTGTGAGCTCTGGTTCTGAAGCGATGGATCGGTGACATCTTGCCCCCAGACAGGGCTGGTCCCCGACATGGCGACGGCCCCCAGAAAAAGCGCCCGCTTGATGGACTTTGACTGCAATCGTTTGACTGCCCCTATCACATTGTCCGTCGATAACGCGCCCCGCGGATCAGAACTCCAATTCCCCCATATGTCGTTCTTCTTCATTTCCCTCTCCCTAGTTTTTTCCTAGATCACTGTGAAATAAATCCCGTTGTGAATATTCATGTAATGAATTGTTATTTGCAGAAGTTTATTTGTTCTATGCCGATATACAAAGAAATGGCCGCTCAACTTGCCTGTCTTTACCAAGGGAGCACCAAATTCGGCCTATGCGGAAATGTCCGCCCCCTGTTAGCTACTCAAACGAAGAAGCTGGCAGCTTCTCGAAAGCCAGATCTTATGCATGAATACGCCTGTCTCCCCGATGCTTTGGTTGTCGTCAGTCGAAGTTCTTGGAAGCTCACGGAGTGGAAACTTCCCGGCATAATATAGAAGCGGACAGCCCCCGGCCGTCTCACATGCGGCTAATTACGCTACACAGGCTAGCGGAAATATCGAGTGTGTCAAGGGGCCGTCGCCCAGCCGGGCACATACTACCGGCAAACCGACCTTATGACCGCAATAAGGGAATGCAGCCGCGCTTCTTTTCGGCGTCTAAGGGGCTGTTTTGGACCCTGGAGGTTTCCTTAACGGGGGACCTGATGCGTATTGCCCAGCGACAGGCCAATTCCCGAAAAAATGATTACTATGCCTACGAGATGATAACCGTGTAGGGGCTCCCCAAGGATAAGCGACGCCAATAAAGCGCCGAAAACTGGCTGCAGGCTGAGCATCTGGCCGGCAGCGCCACCGCCGATCTTATCGACAGCCCCATTGTAAAGGAGAAAGGCAAGCACAGAAGGGAAGGTCGCGACGTAGAAGATGCCGAGCAACAGATCTGACGTCATCGTCACTGAATGCAACTCGTACTCGCGAACGGCCGCCGGCAGCACGGCAATTGCGCCGACCACGAACGTCGCTGCCAGGAAGCTGAGGGCGTGAATGGCAGGTCGCAATCGAAGAAGCGCGGTGTAGAGCGCCCAGGCGACTGCGGCCGCAAGGACCAAGGCGTCGCCAGCGCCGAACTTCAAGGCGAGCATCGCAGCGGGGTCCGCGTGAAACACCACGACAAGTACCCCCAAGGCGCTGACAAGGACGGCGATGATGATCAGGCTTGTGGGCCTCGTCCCGAAGAACACATAGTTTAGAATGAGCACGAATAAGGGCGTAGACGCTTGGATGAGCAGCGCATTTGAGGCCGTTGTAAATTGAAGGCCGTAATAGAGCAGAGTGTTATAGCAGCCCACACCTATTACACCCAGGAACAGTACCGATCGCCATTGTTTGAGAATTTGCGAGCGGTCCGCGACAAGCTTCGGCCATGCAAATGGCAGGAGAAGCAGCGAAGCAATTGCCCACCGGCAGAAGGCGAGGCTGAATGGCGAGATTTGTCCGTGCAACGCCCGCGCCACGATTGAATTGCCGGCCCAGAAGAGCATAACCAAAACAAGTGTGGCGTAGACAAGGGCGGATGCTCGTCGACTCATCTGCTTCTCCGATATGTCGACAGGAAAGCGGAAGATCGTTGAGGAACTGTGGGAGAGAGTATCGGATGGTCACCCGACGGGGCCAATGAAGCACGCCTGATCGCAAAGCTGGTTCGCAATCCGCGCAATAGTAAAGAATCTCCGCATCCAGCGCCAATGACCCATATATGCTACATAATGTAGCGAAAACAATCTGCTTATGTCAAGCGAGGGTCTCCTGACACCGGTCAATATGTTCGCTGGGAAAACAGAACGGCCAGGTGAGGTCTATAGGAATTTAGCCGTCCATATTGACCCGTCCGTTCAGCTTGGGATACCGCCAGTCTGCATGACAGTAGATTTATCTTCAAAACGGTCGCGGGGACGGCCTCGCAGCGAGAACGCGCGTAGCGCGGTACTGAAGGCTGCCTATGAAATTCTGGTCGACAGCGGCTTCGGCAGTTTTTCGATAGACGCAGTATCGGTGCGTTCCGGCGTCGCGCGCAGCACGATCCATCGATGGTGGGCCAGTAAGGGTATGCTGGCAATTGAAAGCTGCCTTGAACATGTCTTGGCCAGCATAAGCTTTCGGATAACTACTTCGTCCTCGAGGGATGTCATGCGCATTCTGGAGAATACCGCCGCGAAACTGGCGGGGCCGGAGGGAAAGGTTGTCGCTTCGATCATCGCCGAAGGTCAGCGCGATCCTGATGCTCTCGAACTTTTTAGCCGTGTCTATTTTCACCCCCTCCGAGCAGAAGCGATCAAGGTCGTACAGGCGGGCATCGACCGCGGCGAGTTTCGCCCAAACCTTGATGCTGGCGTATTTCTCGATAGCGGCATCGGCGCGATGTACGCGAAGGTTCTCCTTCAACAACCTATCACGAAGGAGTGGGTGAAAACTCTGACCGAGCAACTTCTGAATGCCGCCCGCGCGATGCCTTCCTCTGAAAAAGCGGGTACCCGGCGCAGATGCCCAGGGGTGACCCGCTCAGCCGATTGACATCTGCCAATTCTCCAGCCTTGAAGCCTTGGAATTTAGTGCTCCGGGGTCCCCTTCATCTGGGACTGAATTTCGTTATACTCGTCTTCTTCAAAGACCTGCAGCAGATGGCACTCTCCGAATCCTCGGCTGATCCACCACAGATTGAACGCGGTTGCCGCCGTCAGGCCCGGAGCATCGATCAGGGTACAAAAATCGTAGGCCCCTGCTGTCAGATGCCGCTGCAGAAGCTTGATCCCCAGCGACTCCGTCTTCAAGCCACAGAGCCTCGTCCGCTCTTCGGGGCTGCTGATTCCTGCTCCGGCCAATTTGCCCACCATCATGAACTTCATGCATCCGCTCCTTTGGGACAACCTGAATTATATCGAACGCGATCACCCGCTGCCCGCACGCAGGCCTCACATCGATACACTGTGCAGGCCAAGTCAGAAGGACAAGCACCTCTTCCTGCGCATTCAACCGGCGCCCATTTGCCTTAATACAGCGCGGCCCAGCGGATGTTCTCCGTTTTCGAATGCATCGAGCACGGAATAGTGATTGTGCCCAGCGACAGTGAAATATTCATGCTCGATACCGGCCTCCCTCAGGAACGCGCTGTATGAACGCGATTGCCGTTGCATTTCGTCGGGCTCATGGGCCCCAACTGCGACGATAATCGGGATCTTCGGCGGAGGGTTCAACTTGAGCGGGCTGTTCCGCGCTACCTGTTCCAATGTCCAGCCCAGCTCGGAATATGGGTAGGCGAGTTGAATAGGTTCCAGGTCAAAGCATCCGCTGATGGCGGTGATGCCTTTGACCACAGTCGGTGGCAGGCCATAACTCGACCAGTCCGTAAGGGCAATCATTCCCGCGACCTGGCCACCGGCGGAGTGACCCGACACGAACATGCGTGTCCGGTCGCCGCCATATTGCGCGATGTTGTTCCATAGCCATGCCACAGCGTTCCGGCATTGCCGCACGAGTTCGTCGATCGTGTGGGCCGGACACAGCGCATAATCCACCATCACCGAAAGGACCGAACGTTTATGGAAGCTGGCGGCCATATAGCCGCAATCGTCCTTGCTTGTCGCTCTCCAGCCGCCGCCGTGGAAAAAAACCTGGACGGGGGCCGGGTAATGCCGTTCGGCCGGATAAATGTCGAGCAGCTCCGTTGGAGCGCTGCCGTAAGATATATCTTTGTGACAGGTGATCTGGGCCTGGACCTTCTCCGTCTGCTTGCGCCAGCCCGTCAGATACCGCTCAAAATCAGGGGTCAACGCCCGCAAATTGTACTGAGCATCGAGCTGATCCTGGGTATATTCTCCATAGACCAACGATGACATTGCCAGCAGCTCTCTTCTATTGGATTTGGAACTCAATTGCCTCCATAAACATCGCCCCGCGCCGAAAAGTCTAATATAAAAGTATGGCACTACAAATTTACTAAAAATATTGAGGGGCAGAGCGTCGGCGCCTGGGACTATATCAGATCCTGCCCATCCCTATGACATTGCTTTCGTTGAGGTGTTGAAAATCGGCTCCCCGCCGCAAACAAGCGCAGTGCCCAAATTCGTGCAGGAATTAATTCGTACTAGATATCAGAAGCGCAAAAAATGGATATTTTGCCTATCAATCCTCAAGGCGTAGGCAAGGGCATCTGCCAAAGGATCGATATGAAGACAATGTTCACCGATATCCAGGCACATGATCCGGTCATAGCGGAAGCCAAGCCTGAAATCGAAAAGTGCCGGCATTATGGCTTCTGTACCGCGACGTGCCCCACATATGTTCTCTTGGGCGACGAACAGGACTCTCCTCGCGGCCGCATCGACTTGATCCACGACATGCTTGCGAAGGGGAGTGCGCCCGATGCGGAGACTGTTCTGCACCTCGATCGCTGCCTGTCATGCATGAATTGCATTACTACCTGTCCGACATCGATTGATTACGCCAAGCTGATAGACATCGGCCGCGAATATATCGAGGATCATTACCAGCGGCCGCTGTCCGACCGCTCGCTGCGAGAACTCATCGCACGCGTGTTGCCGAACCCCAGGCTGTTCCGGTGGTGCCTGCATGCAGCAGCAGCCGGGCGTTTCTTCAGAGGGTTTCTGGGCGAGAGGCTGGGGCAGATGCTCCGGATGACGAAAGGCCTGAAGCCGGAGCGTTCGGCCTTTGATGGCGTGGCGCTGGTGAGGGCCGAAGGCCCGGTCCGGCATCGCGTCGTCCTGTTGGAGGGTTGCGTCCAGAAGGTGATCGAAACGCGCATTACCGATGCCACTGTCCGGATCCTGGCCCGCCATCACTGCGAGATCCACAAGCCCCAGGATGTCGGATGCTGCGGCTCGCTGCCGCTCCACATGGGCCGGGGAGACGAAGCCAAGGCATTTGCACGGCGCGCCGTGGACGCCTGGTATCAGGCAATTGCCGAGGACGGGATAGAAGCGATCATTGTCAATGCCTCGGGCTGCGGCACCACGATCAAGGATTATGGCCATCTTCTGAATGGCGACCCCAATTATGCCGCGAAAGCGCAAGCCGTCGCCGAACGCACGTTCGATATTGCCGAGTGGCTGGTGAAGATTGGCATCGATGTGCGCCAGTCCGTCGCCCTGCGGGTCGCGTATCACGATCCCTGCTCCCTTCAGCACGCGCAGCACGTCCGACGCGAGCCCCGCAGCCTGCTGACGACGGCAGGGTACGAAGTGGTCGACGTTCCGGAGAGTCAAATGTGCTGCGGGTCTGCCGGGACCTACAACATGCTTCAGCCGGAAATCGCATCGCAGCTGGGTCAGCGGAAGGCAGACAATGTCGCCCGCATGAAGCCGGACGTGCTCGCGACCGGCAACATCGGCTGCATGACGCAGATCGGCCAATATAGCGGTGTTCCGATTGTCCATCTTGTCGAGCTCCTGGACTGGGCGACGGGTGGGGAGAGGCCTGCTGCACTGAAGCAAGAGGAGCTTGCCGCATGACCATGCCGGTCAATACGTCCACCGCACCCGCAGGGCTCGACGCCTTTCTGGCCGAGGCGGCTGATATCGTCGGCGCCGGCTGGGTCGATATTTCGCGCGCGAAAATAGTGCGCTATGGCGAGAACTTGTCGCCGGACGGCGATGTCGCCGTCAGCGGCGTCATCTACCCTGCATCGACCGACGAGGTGCGCAGGCTGGTGCTGGCCGCCAACCGCCATCACGTCCCTCTATATCCGGTCAGCACCGGTCAGAATATTGGGATGGGAAGCCGTGCTCCCGTCAAGGATGGGCAGGTCGTCATCGAACTCGGGCGGCGAATGAATCGCATCCTCGAACTTAACGAGGAGATGGCTTATGCGGTGGTCGAGCCGGGTGTGACCTATCAGGCCCTGTACGACGAGCTTGCCGCTCGCGGACATCCGCTCATGCTCGACACGACGTCAGGGCCGCCGCAGGGCGGGCCGCTCGGCAACACGCTCGACAAGGGCGCGGGCTACACGCCCTATTTCGACCATTTCTATGCAAGCTGCGGCATGGAGGTCGTGCTCGGCAATGGCGACGTTCTGCGCACCGGCGACGGCGCGCTGGAAGGCAGTAAGTCCTGGCATGTCTCCAAATATGGCTTGGGTCCCTATCTCGACGGCCTTTTCCTGCAATCGAACTATGGCATTGTTACACGCATGGGCTTGTGGCTGATGCCGAAGCCCCCTGTCACTCGCTCTTTCTTCTTTTCTTTCCCCGACGATTCCGATCTTGAAGAAATCATGGAACTGGCGCGCTTCGTGAAATTGCGCGGCATCGTTCCGACCTTGCTCAAGGTCACAAACGATATCTATGCCTTTGGCACGGAAGCCAGTTTCCCGACCGATCGCGCCAGTCTGGGAGAGATGCTGCCGGACGATGTACGCCGGCAAATGCAAGATGAGCATGGCACCGGCAGTTGGGTCGTGTCGGGTGCCGTTTACGCGGCTACATCGGAGGCTGCCGACGCGCAGATCGCCACCATCCGGGGCATCTTCGAAAAATCGGGGCGGGCGCGCTACATTGCGCAGGAGGTCGCCGATCAGAGTCCGATGTTCCGGATCCACAGCGACAGTTTCATCGGCAAGCCCACTCGCGACGAATTTCCTCTCTATGAGTGGCGGCCCGGCGGCGGGGCGTCCTGGATCCTGCCGGTCACGCCGGTCAACGGCAAGATTGCCCTGGAACATCAGGCGCTGTCGCGACGAATCCTGAAGCGGTACGGCTTCGATTATATCTGCGAATATGTTGTCGGCTCGCGGACGAGCCGGGCGTTGCACGTCCTTGTCTGGAACCGCGAGGATCCAGAGGAAAATGCTCGTGCCTCCGCCTGCTACAAGGCGTTCATCGACGAATATTCCGCAGCCGGCTACCCGCTATCGCGGCCCCCGACAGCCTTTCAGGCCTACGCCATGAACGCGCTGGGGCACCACTTCCTTGATACGTGCAACCACATCAAGGACGCGCTGGACCCGAACGGCATCATCGCACCCGGACGCTATGGCGTCGGACTTCACAAATCTTGATGGAGCGCTTTCATGGCAGCACTGAATATCACCCCATTGGGTCCTCGTGCGGGTGCCCGCCTGGTCCTTGCAGGTGGCGCCGGCGGCATCGGCCGTGCGCTCACCGACGCATGCCTCGCCAATGGCTATGAGGTAGCCGTTCTCGACCTGGCTGCGTCGATCGACGCGCATCCGCGCCGCGAAGATGTTCACTATGTGCCCTTCGAAGGCGGGATAGCGTCCTCAATTGAGGCGGCGTGCGCCCAAGTGGCGGTCCGGTGGAAAGCGATCGACGGCTTTGTGTTCCTCAGCGGTTTCCCCATCCTCCCGCGGCGCCCGCTGACCGGAATATCGGTGGAGCAGTGGGACGAGTTGATGGCAGTCAATTTGCGATCGGCTTATCTGCTCTGGTCCGGCCTCGCGCCGCTGCTCGAACAGGCCGACAGTCCGGCGGTAGTGACGGTCGCATCAAGTCTGGGCTATCAGGTTATGCCCGGAATGGGCGCATATGCCAGTTCCAAGGCGGGCCTTGTGGGGCTGACCAAAGCCATTGCCATGGAGAGCGCTCCCAGGGTCCGCGCCAATGCCGTAGCGCCCGGCGCCGTGGACACCGACTTCCTGGGCGGCGGAACGGGCCGCCCCATTGCCGAGGGCAATCGGTCGTGGTTCGACGATATGGCGGATCGCTACGCCGCCATGATCCCGCTCGGCCGTGTGGCGGAGCCTGACGACATCGTCGGTCCGATCCTGTTCCTGCTTGGCCCCGCCTCCAGCTACATGACGGGTCAGGTGCTGCACCTGAACGGCGGCCGATTGACCCCTTGAGGATGCACCAGTGAAAGACGCTGAATTCGAATATGTCACTGGTCAGGGACGGCCGACCTTCCCGGCGCTGATTGGGGCTTTCGAGGCGGAGAGCGACGCGATCGCGCGCGGTGCCGACGCCTGTCTCGATCTGGCCTATGGCAGTCACTCCAGGCAGCGGCTGGACCATTTTCCGGCGGTCCCCGGCGCGAGGGCCGCGCTCGTCTATTTCCACGCCGGCTATTGGCAATCGCGCGACAAGGCCATGTTCCGGTTCATCGCCGAGCCCTTCAATCATGCAGGACTGGACGTGGTGCTGGTCAACTATCCGCTCAGCCCTGACCGGAAGGTTTCGGAGATCGTCCAGGCCGCGGCGGAGAGCATCGCCGTGATCGTTGAACTTACCGGCGGACTGCCGCTCATCTTGTCCGGGCATTCGGCCGGCGGCCAACTCGTGACAGAGCTGAGCATGCTTGAATCCGCGCGCGCGCGGATCGTCGGGGTCGTCGGTCTCAGCGGCGTCTATGATCTCCGGCCACTTGTCGGCACCAGCCTGAACCGGGCGCTCGCTCTTGACGATGACGACGCACGGGCCGCCTCGCCGATTTTGCACATCGGAACCGGCCTTCCGCCCGCGATTTTCGCCGTTGGGGCGACGGAGACGGACGCCTTCGTTCAGCAAACCAGGCTCATGGCCGAGCTTTGGAAGAGTCATGGCAATGAGGTGCAGTTCCATTGCTGCGCCGGGGACGATCATTTCACGATCTTACGCTCCTTTACCGATCCCGCTCATGCGCTGCATCGCGCGACGCTGGCCTTGGCCGACGGGGCGATTAAAGCGCGCGTTCCGCTCATTTGACATCTGCATCGATGCACAAATCGATCAGGCGCCTAACAAGACCGCCCCGGTTTGCGTTGCGCGAGATCATGTAGATATCCACATAAGCTTCATCCTCGATGGCAATGAACCGGGCCTGATTGAAGCGCATGCCAACGCGGCCGAGTTCCGGCACCAGCGCCACTCCGTATCCTGCGGCCGCCATTGCGAGCACGGCTGGCATGCTCTCGACCTGCCACCCGATGTCCGGATTAAAACCAGCCCGGTGGCAAAGGTTCATGAACCTATCGAAAAAGGACGGAAAGGTTTGCCGGTGCAGCGTGACAAAACTTTCCCCTGCCAGCTCACACATTTTGATGCTGGTCCGGTCGCCGAGCGGATGATCCTTGGCCACGCACAAGATCAACCGTTCGCGGAAGGCGTGGGCGATGCTTAAATCGGCCGCCTCAATGGCGCTCGCCATGCTTCCAACCGCTATGTCAACGAAGCCAACATCAATCTCCCCATTGATGACAGCCATATACTGCTCATTTGAGCGCATCTGGCGCAGATCAATCTCCGCGCTTGGTGAAAGTTGGCGGAAGCGTTGCAGAAACTCCGCCAGCCGGATCAACATTACCGCGCTCATATAACCAATCGTCAATTTGCCATCATATCCGCGGTCAATACGGCGAGCCTCGTGTGCAGCTTCATCGGCACTGCTCAGGATGGTTCGTGCGCGATGCAGGAAAGCCTCGCCTGCCTTGGTGAGCGCAACGTTCCTCTTGTCGCGATCAAGCAGCTTCAGTCCTAGCTCGCGCTCCAATCCTGCAATCTGCATACTGAGAGGCGGTTGCGATACATTGAGACGTTGCGCGGCACGACCGAAATGAAGCTCTTCGGCAACCGCAACAAAATAGCGCAGATGTCGCAGTTCCACTGATCCGCAATCCATCTTAGTTCATATGTATCAATACCTACGTCATATTTCTGCGGGCGGCAACATTCTCGCTTGCCCCGGCTTCCCGCTTTCAGACCGGCATCGCTGCGCTTGACAGAGGCGTTTATATAACGCTACGCAAAGTAGCGTAATTACCGGAGCGGCCGGCGTCAACCGATGCCGAAATCCCGGAACAAAATGATAAATGAAGGCGGCCCACTCGGGCGAGGTTAGGAGGAACCAAATGGAACATGCGGGAATTCGGACGCAAGCACTTAATCCTGCGAAGCTCGCAGCACTGTTCCACAAGCAGCTACAGATGAGCGAGATCAATGCTGGAGACACGATCGCCCTTATCAGCGATCTTGGCACCAGACCTGCTTATATTGAGGCCGCTTTTGCGGCAGCCGATGTGATCGGTGCCGATATTTATGAAATGAAGGTCAACTCCATGCCGGTTTGGACCAAAGTTGGCGTGCCCACGGTAGGAAAAGTGAAAGGCACGCTCGACGCGCTGATGAAGGCCGATTTGATCATTATCTTCCATCCGCCGCTCTTTGCTTCGTGGCTGGGAGAGGTTCTGCGGTCCGGCACGCGCGTGCTGATGGTCATCGACGCTCCCGACGAGCTGGAGCAGCTTTTCTCGCCCTTGGGTTTGAAGGAGGCGGTTCTTTATGCCGAGGAGAGAGTGAAGAGCACGAAAAAGTTCCGCGTTGTAAGCGAGGCTGGAACGGATTTCGTCTGTAACCTCGGTGACTACAGAGTATTGAGCTGGTATGGATATGCCGATCGCCCTGGCAAGGTCGATCAGTGGGGCACGGGGCACGTCAATACTTTTCCGAATGAAGGTAGCGCGAACGGGAAGGTGGTAATTCAGCCTGGCGACATTCTTGTCCTTCCTTATTGCCGATATGTTGTCGATCGCGTTGAACTGGATATTCGGGACGGATTTATCACCAACATATCGGGCGGCCTTGATGCCAAGCTCATGGAGGAATGGCTGATTGCAGGCCAAACGGAGGCCGCCGATCGTGATCCTTGGGCCGTATCCCACATCGGTTGGGGCATGAACCCGCAGGCGGACTGGTACGGCATCGCACTGAACGGAGACGTACCTGAACGTAGTCACGCTGCGGCACGCGCTTTCTCGGGGAACTTCCTGTTCTCGACGGGTCCGAATTCATTGGGCGGCGGCAAGCGGCACACCCGGGGCCATCTGGATATTCCCATGCGGGACTGCACGATTTCGCTGGATAACGACGTTATCGTAGAGCGGGGTAAGATCATTGACCCCAAAATGATCGTGAAACGGGAGCCTCGTTGAGCAAGGACGAGATGCGCGCGCGGATCCAACATCGATCCGCGCGCATTTGAAGTCGCCTACTCCTTGGCGGCCAGGCCGTAGGTCTTGCGATACATTTCGGCGACGTGGTGACCCACTGTAGTCGCGGGGTATTTCACCTTGCCATCCTCAGGCAGGCAAGTGTCCGCACAGCGGACCTCATAGAAGTAATTTGGATCGAAAAAGGTCGGCACCGAGAAGCGGTCCTTGCCGCTATGGTTGTTCAAGACGCGATGCATGTTCGCGTGATAGAGCCCATTGGTCAGGACCCGCACCATTTCGCCAAGGTTGATCACAAATGTTCCAGGGATCGGCGGGGCGGAAATCCACTCGCCAGCCGCGTTCTCGACTTCAAGGCCGCCAATATCGTCCTGAAGCAGGATGGTGATCATTCCCCAATCGGTATGCGCTCCGGCGCCGATCTGATTGAAAGCGGCGTTTTCGGGCTGCGGCGCATAGCGGAGCAACCGGCTGTTGAAGAGCGGCTCTTTCAGACCATTGGCGAAATAATCCTCGGGGAGATCCAGCGACAGCGCCAAAAGTCCCATGAGGTGGCGGCCCAAACGAAACATCTCGCCGAGATAGGCTTCGTAGCGATCCCTGAAGCCGACCGGTTCGGCGGGCCATTGGTTGGGGCCGCAATTGGGAACACCGTCACGCCTGTAAGGATGATTTTCATCGAGATCGAGCCCAAGGAGAAAGCCTTCCTTGAGGTCGGGCGGTGAACCGTCGTCCAGCGTCTGGAGTCCCATGACTTCATAGCCGCGGGTGCAGGGGAACTGCCGCGCGTCCAATTTCATCTTTTCTTCCATGGGAAGTGCGAAATAGCTGCGCGCCAGATTGAGCTGGCCGTCCATCACCGCCTGCGGCACGCCATGATTCTTGATATAGAAGAACCCCGTATCGCGAGCTGTCTTGTGAATTTCCCAAGCGACCGCCTTGCGCTGGGCCAGGTCACGGCCAAAGCTCGGTTCCAAGTCGATTACCGGAATCGTCTCGGCAGGTCGGGGTGGAGTGTAAACGATCATCCGTAATCTCCATGAAATGGCGGTTGCGATCCCCGCTCAGAAGTTGATCCGGCCAGTGACGTACCACTCACGCGGACGGTTGTAGGTGCCATAGGTGACACCGCCGGCAACTTGCCCCTGGCCGGTGGTCAGGTAGCGCTCGTCGGTTAGGTTGGTCGCGCCGACGGCCAGTTCCCAATTTTTGTCAGGTGCCCGATAGGTAATCGAAGCGTTGAGCATGTCGGTTGCAGGGCGGGCGATCAGCGGCGTATTCTCGGTATCGTTGAATAGCGAACTGGTATGCGTGTAATCTGCCGAAAGCATCACGTTGCCATGCCCGCCGAGGTC
>DATEFI010000392.1:0-2160 GCA_035280705.1 Rhizorhapis sp.
GATGAACTATATGGGCCAAGGCGCGCTGCTGTTCCGGGAGGGCATCCCCGCGCTGGAAAGCCCCTTCTACAATCTGGCGCCGGTGTGGTTCAGGCTGCCCCTGGTCGGCATAGCGACCCTTGCCGCGATCATCGCCAGCCAGGCGGTGATCTCCGGCGCATTTTCGGTGACGCAGCAGGCCATCCAGCTCGGCTTCATGCCGCGTTTGCGGATTTCCCATACCAGCGCCTCAACGGCTGGACAGATTTACATCCCGCTGGTGAACTGGGGCCTGATGGTGATGGTGATCCTGCTGGTGCTGAGTTTCCAGAATTCCTCGGGGCTCACCTCTGCCTATGGTATTGCGGTAACCGGCGCGATGCTGATCGACACGGCTCTGCTGACGGTGCTTATATTCCGTCTGTGGCGGTGGCCGCCGCTCTGGGCCGTGCCGCTGCTCAGCGTGTTCTACATCGTCGATATCGCTTATTTCACGGCGAACCTGACGAAGGTGCCGGACGGCGGCTGGTTCCCGCTGATGGTGGGCCTCGTGATCTTCACGCTGCTGACGACCTGGGCCAAGGGACGGCAGCTCATGATGGAGCGCATGCGCGAGGCGGCCATGCCCATCCCGATCTTCGTGGCTTCTGCGGCAAATAGCGCGGTGCGCGTGCCGGGGACGGCGGTGTTCATGACGTCGACCCCTGACGGCGTGCCGCACGCGCTGCTTCATAATCTGAAGCACAATAAAGTATTGCACGAGCGCGTCATCCTGCTGACGGTCAAGATCGCCGACGAGCCGTTCGTCGAGGAGGAAGGCCGCCGCAAGCTGGAGGATCTGGGGCGCGGTTTCTTCCGGCTGGTGCTGAAATATGGCTTCATGCAGGAACCCGACGTGCCCGCAGCCCTGAAGCAGATCACGGAGTGCGGGGCCGAGTTCAAGATGATGGAGACCAGCTTCTTTCTTGCGCGGCAGACCCTGCTGCCTTCCGCGCGGCCAGGCATGGCGCTGTGGCGGGAGAAGGTGTTCGCCTGGATGCTGCGCAATGCGGAAAGCGCGATGGAATTCTTCCGCTTGCCGACAAACCGTGTGGTGGAGCTAGGCAGCCAGGTCGAAATTTAGGGGCGTGTTGAGCTTCAGGTGATGCCGGGCTGACCTGAATCTCAAAACGCCCGGGGAGCGATCTGCTAATTGGCGATATTCTCGGTCAGCCAGTTGAAAGCAAGTTCAGGCCGCGCTGCTGTCTATGCCGAGTTCGGCCAGCTTGCGGTAAAGGGTCGACCGTCCGATGCCCAGGCGGCGGGCCACCTCCGTCATCCGGCCGCGGTAATGGCCGATGGCCAGGCGAATGACGTCCGCCTCAATCTCCGCAAGCGTACGGATATGACCGTTGGTCTGGTACAGGGTGACGCCGACGCCATGATCGGTAAGGCGTTCGCGCGGCCCATTATTCTTCAGCTTCGCCTCGATCTGCGCCGCGATCTGCGGGAAGTCGCCAGGAGTCAGCGCATCGCCCTCGCAAAGGACCGCTGCACGGAAAAGGGCATTTTGTAGCTGGCGGACATTGCCGGGCCAGGGGTGCGCCATCAAAAGGCCAAGCGCTTCCGCGGTGATGCCCAGGCTGCGAAGGCCGGGCTGAGTGGCGATCCGGGCGAGCAGGTGACGCGCGAGCGCCGGAATGTCGCCCGTGCGCTCCCTGAGCGGCGGAATGGTGAGCTGAACGACGTTGAGGCGGTAAAAAAGGTCTTCGCGGAATCGGCCCGCATCAACCTCTTCCTGCAGGCGGCGGTTGGTGGCGGCAATGACGCGGACGTCCACCTGCTGCGGCATACGTGCGCCGATGGGCTGTGCTTCGCCATTTTCGAGAACGCGGAGCAGCTTGACTTGCGCGTCCATGGGCAATTCGCCGATCTCGTCGAGGAAGATCGTACCGCCATCGGCATCTATGAAGCGCCCGATCTGACGCTCGAACGCCCCCGTGAACGCTCCCTTTTCATGACCGAAAAGTTCCGATTCGACCAGATTGGCCGGGATGGCGCCGCAATTGACGGTCACCATCTTCTGCTTGAAGCGTGGAGAGGCGGCATGGATGGCGTGGGCAATGACTTCCTTGCCTACACCGCTTTCCCCTTCGATCAGGACGGGAATCCGGGCGCGGGCGGCCTTGGCGGCAATGGCGA
>DATEFI010000393.1:0-2878 GCA_035280705.1 Rhizorhapis sp.
CCAAGGTTGGGAGAGAGAATTTGATCCGGAATTCCCGTTGGACGACAGCCGCCGCAGTCGTGTCGTTGGGCCTCACGCTAGGTGGCGGGGCGGTTGTCCATGCCCGCGAAATCGGAACCCGGACGGCGTCGGTGCCCGTAAATCCTTTCCTGGCTCGTAGCGCCACGCCCATTTCGCACCGCAATTCCGCCCAACAAAACGCATCACGCATTCCTGGGCCGGCAGGCCCAACGGCAACCCTTGCGGAAAACCAGCTGGATTGGCGCTTTCTCGGCCCGGGCCATTATGGAGCGGTACTGTCCAGCGTGGAGAAAGACGGGCGGCGGGTGCTGTGGTCAAATGGTGCGGAAACGATCGCCAAGCTCGACGCGGAGACATTCGAAGTTCTCGCGCAATTGCCGCTGATCCCCGAGGGCCGGTTCACGCAGGCGGAAGCCGCGACCGAACTTAATCGGGTCTACGCCGCTCCTGACGCGGAACAGGCGGATCTGGCCTTCAAACTGCGCATGAGGATGCTCAAGAGCAACAGTGGCGCTGGCGTCTACGCCATGATCGACAAGGATGGCAATTTCTACGTCAGCAGCCGGACCGGCGTCACCATCTACGGCGACGCGGTTCCCGGGGATTCACGTTCGCCGATCGTCGTGCGCCGTCAGTGGACGAAGCCTGACGACGTGGGCGGCGTTCTCATGGGAATGAACATGACCTATGATGGCCGGGTCATTCTGGTCAGCACCGCCGGTGATGTCATCGCTCTGAGCCGCAACCTCGACGATATGCAGCGTATCAAGATGCGGCATTCGGAAGATCGCGACGCCTACATGGCCCGGGTTCGGGATCGAACAGGCGGTGAGGAGGGCATGGGCTGGATGCGCAATTCCTTTGCCGTCGATCCGCAAGGGGGCATCTACATCATATCCGCCGGATACATGCACAAGGTCGTGTGGACCGGCAAGAAGCTCTCGACCGCGGAAGCCGATGGCGCCTGGTCGGAACCTTACAGGGATGGTCGTGGTCTCGGCAGTGGCTCAACTCCCGTCCTCATGGGCTTTGGTCCCAAGGACGACCGCCTCGTGGTGTTCACGGACGGTGACGACGTGATGAATGTGACCGCTTACTGGAGGGATGCCATACCGCAGGGCTGGACCCCGCCTCCCGGTGCACCCAGCCGCCGCCTCGCTGGTTTCGCCCGAGCGGACATGGGCGATCCGAGCAAGAAGGCGGTCCAGACGGAACAGGCGACCGTAGTGGGTGACTATGGCGCGATCGTGGTGGACAATGAACCCGCCGCCGTTCCTGCGGGCCTACCGGCAAAGGGCTGGCAGGTCATGTTCAGCTTCCTCGGCAACGATCCGCGCTACGCGCCGCATGGCATGCAGAAGTTCGAATGGGATCCGGTCGCGAAGAAAATGAAGCTCGCATGGACCAACCGCACCATCTCATCGCCGAATGCGGTTCCCTTCATCAGTCTCGCTTCGGACCTCGTATATACGATCGGCGCGCGGGGCGGCAAATGGACGCTTGAGGGCGTCGATTGGAAAAGCGGACAATCCTCCTTCCATTACATACTGCCTTCCAACAATTTCAACGCGATGGGGGCGGGTGTCCAGCAGGACGATCATGGCAACATCGTCTATGGCACCCCGTTCGGAAAGGCGCGCATTCCGCTGAAACTTTCGGTCGCAAAAATGCAGCCATAGGCCTTTCGACACAGCGGGGCGTAGAGTGGATGTCCGGTGAGGCTTGGCCTAGGCTATCGCTTCGGGTGCCAGCAATGCCGCCACTACGCTCCGCTTCAATGTGCCGACCATGGCGGATAGGGATTCCACGGCCACTTCGCCACGCTCGATACCGGCTTCCAGCCCGGCAAGGCATGATGTGATCTGGATGCTGGCAAACCGCAATCTGATCTCGACGGAATCGGGATATCGAGCCGCTATGATTTGCCGCAGCGCCGTCAGGGCGAGCAAAAGCCCTTTCGTTTCCAGGTGCGGTCCGCAGAATTGATCTACTGGCTCTCGATCCAGGCGTTCGAGAAAGCGCAGGTAGCAATTGCCTTCGGGTCGCGGTGCCAACTGGTCCGCGAGGGGTAAGATGATGGCCTCAACCACTGCGTCGAGATCAAGAAGCGACGCCGCTTTGAGCATTTCGATGCGTCGCGGGTTTATGACGGCCATGCGATGCGACCAGACCTCCCGGATCAGTGCCGCTCGCGATCCGAAATAATATTGAAGTGCAGACACATTGCGCACACCGGCTTTCAAATGAAGGAGCTGTGTTGAAAAGCCGGCAACGCCATGTTCGGCGACAAGTCGTTCGGCTGCATGCACAAGTGCGAGGCGTGTTTCAGTGGCTGATGCGCGTCTGGACTTTTTTACCGGGGTCATGAATTCTTCTTACCATCATGCTGCAGGCGAACATAGCATAGCGATAAGGCGTTACTGACCCGCTGGCACCAACGCGCCATTACGCCGTCGATGAGGCACACTGCTGATCCTCCCTGGGAAATCAGCCAAACCCTACCCGCCAATTGCATCAAATATGAGTCAGAGCCCATTTTAGACGCCGATTGACACCACCCAGCATCGGGCGAGTGCCGATTATGAGGGCATAGCGTGGATGGTACGCCAGACAACGCTAACGCAGGACAATGCCAGAACTGTGGCGGAAGGGCCGTCAACGCCGGAGTTCGATCAGTCCCAGTTCTTCCCACATCCATGTGAAGTCATAGCTCGCCATGGGATCGGCAATACCGGCTTTTGCAGCGCTGTTTTCGATATATTTGAGCCAATCCGCCACTTTTCCCCGACCCGCCTTGGTGCGGGCAAGAGCACGGGGGCTCTTGTGGCCAAGGGCCGGGACCGGTTCATCGAGCGTT
>DATEFI010000394.1:0-3400 GCA_035280705.1 Rhizorhapis sp.
GGGCTGGCATCAATGGCGTTCTGGACGAGATGGCCCAGTATCTGCTCCAGCCGCACGGGGTCGGCAAAGGCGCAGGCCGTTACATCTCCCGTTAAAATCACGGGATGCTGGCGGCATTTGGCCGTGGTCACCGCCTGCACCAGCGGCCGGAGCGCCACCGCCCTCGACTCCTCATGACGCGCCCGGTTGTGTTGCGACAGGCGGGCCAGCATATCGTTCATCTTGCCCACCGAATCCTGCAGCGTCGCGATCATATCCGCCCGGAACTGCGGATTGTCGGCATGCCGCTGCGCATTGCGGGCGACAAGGCTAAGCTGGCTCACCAGATTCTTGATGTCATGCATGATGAAGGCGAAGCGGCGGTTGAACTCCTCGAACCGCTGCGCTTCCGACAGCGCCTCCTGCCCTTGCGCCTCGGAGATATAACTCGCCACCTGCCGGCCAACGACGCGGAGCATGTCGAGATCCTCCCAATCGAGTTGCCGGTCGACCAGCGGCCGGGCCAGCAGCACCGCGCCAGCCAGCCGCTCGAAATGGATCAGCGGCACCAGAGCCCAGGCCCGGCTTTCCGCAATCATCCAGGGCGGCAGCGCCACATGCTCCTTCGAAACGCCCATCCGCTCCTGATCAAGCTCGATGATCCAGCCGCTTTCCTCCAGCTCCGTCACCTGGGCAGCGCTCATGACCAGGGCCGGCACTTCGGCATCCCGCCAGTTCCACCGCGCCTGCACGTCGAAACCTCCGCTCTCGCAGGGCAATAGCAGCAGCCCCGCCGGAGACTCGGTGATATCGGCAATCGCCTTCACCGCTCTTTCATAAAAGGGCGCCGCGCCTTTTCCCGGACGGCCGATCGTATTGGTGAACCGCATCCATTCGTTGCGATAGTCATAGCGGTGCTGGAAGAAATGCTTGGCGATCTTCACCTTGAACCAGGCGCGGAACTGGCTGGAAGGCAACAGCACCAGTGCCGCCACGGACATGCCGAATACGAAGCTGATCTGCATCAGCCGCGCATATTCCCCGCCGAAGATCTGGGCCATGGTGACGATCAGCACCATGGAGATCAAATAGGCCCCAATGGCGACCAGCGAGAGCGACTGGAAGGTGATCGTGCGCGACAGCCGCAGCTTCCAGTCCGCATTGCGGTGTGCGCCCAGCGCAAAGACCGGCGCAAGCAGGGCCATCGCGACACCGCGCATCGCGTAAAGCTCGCCCGCATCGCCGCGGGTCAGGTAGGAAAAGGTGTAGAGATTGAGGTCATAGGTCCACATCGCGGCCAGTGCCGCCAGCGGCAGCCTTATGCCCCATCGCGCTTCCGGCGCAGACATGAGGTAGAGATTGTGGACAAGCACGAGCGAGCCCACGGCCGCCATCATGCGCAGCGCCTGTGACACGAAGAATATGCCCTGCAGCACCTGCGGGCTTGTCTCGGGCGCAACGACGCGCGTCAGGACCTCTATGCCCCATTGGACGGCCAGAACGCCGCCCAGCACGATATAGATCGCCGTCACGGCGGCCGAATGTTCGCTTTTCCGCCCTTCGCCCCGCCGCAGCAGGATGAACATGAAAAGCAGCCAGCCCATGTTCCGCAACGTCTCGGCCATGGAAGTAAGCACGCTTACCAGGCCGGTCATCGATGCCGCCAGCGCCCAGAACACCGTCAGCACCAGCGCCATGACCATCAGATGCTGCTGCAAGGCCGGGTCCTTCCGGCGCGACTCCCAGATGGAAAGCGCGGCGAACAGCGCCGCCGCCGCCGCATGGCCCCATTGCGCAAGGAAGGTGAGCAGCGGCCCCATGGTCAGCGCGCGCCCTCCGGCCACAACACGACGCGCAGCGTCTGCAGCAGGATCAGAAGATCGAGGAAAGGCGTGTAGTTCTTTGCATAATAAAGGTCATATTCCAGCTTGTGCCGGGCGTCCTCGATCGATGCGCCATAGGGATAGTTGATCTGCGCCCAGCCGGTGATCCCCGGCTTCACCATGTGCCGCTCGGCATAATAGGGCATGTGCTTTTCCAGATCCTCGACGAATTGCCTCCGCTCCGGGCGCGGGCCCACAAAGCTCATCTCGCCTTTAAGGACGCTCCAGGCCTGCGGCAGCTCGTCGATGCGCAGCTTGCGAAGAATATGGCCAACGCGCGTGACGCGCGGATCATTCTCCGCCGCCCATACGGCTTTGCCGCCAGTTTCGGCGTCCTGCCGCATCGAGCGGAGCTTGATGATCTCGAACTCCTCGCCGTAAAGGCCAACGCGCTTCTGCCGGAAAAAGGCGGGCCCCTTGCTCTCCAGTTTCACGATGATCGCGGCGAGCAGGATGACCGGCGCCGTCAGCACCAGCAGCAGGAAGCTCGCGGCAATGTCGAACAGCCGCTTGGCGATGCTGGAAAGCCGCCGGCCAGCAGAAAAGCCGTCCGAAAAGATGAACCAACTGGGATTGACGCTGTCGAGGTCGACCCGCCCCGTCTCCCGCTCCAGAAAGCTGGACAGGTCGTTGACGTGCACACCGGTCGTCTTGATCCGCAGCAGGTCATTGAGCGGCAGGGCGTTGCGCCGCTCCTCCAGCGCCAGCACCACTTCGCTCGCGCCTAGACGAACGACGAAATCCGCAAGATTATGGATCGCGCTCCGGTAGATCGCCTCTTGAATGACCTTTTCGCCGTCATTCATCGCGATATAGCCGGCGACCGAAAAACCGCTGCCGCGCCGCGCCGCCAATCGCCTGATCCGGTCAGCGCGGCTGCCTGCGCCGAGGACGATCAGACGGCGTTTGAACGCCTGCCCACCGATCATCTGTCCAATCAGCACTCGCATGCCGATCAGCAGCAGAAAGGCAAAGATCATGGCGTAAAGCGAGTTGGACCGCCACAGCGTCATCCCCGGCTGCACAAATGCAAGCACGGAGAGAAAAATAACACCCAGTGAAATCGCGACCAACAGCCGCGCCGTCGCAAAGCGCAGCGATTGCAGCGCCTCTGTTCCATAGAGGCCCACGGCGATCATCGCGGTCTGTAATGCCAGGGCGAAGCTCAGCAACGGCACATGGCGGCTCGCCAGCGGCTCCACCTCCATGCCGATCTGCTGCGCCCGATACACCCAGCCGAGTTCCGCCGCGCCGAGCAGCAGCATGAAGTCCAGCACGCCGAGCAGCAGCACCGCATGAGCTATATAATGTTTGAACAATCGGATCATGCGCAGCCGTTTCCAGCATTCCCCCTTTCCAATCCGAACGGCTTACAGGGAAAGTGTAAACAAATTCGACAACGGCCATTGTCGCCCATATTGACAAAGAAAATCTGGGCGGACCGGCATCCGCCTTTTTTGATGCGGCCAACCGCCATTGGTCCTATGAATGGAGAAGCGGGAGCGGCGCTCGAATCAGAGGAGACTGAACGATGCGCG
>DATEFI010000395.1:0-2199 GCA_035280705.1 Rhizorhapis sp.
CACTTCCGGATTCTGGGCTTCATGCGGGTGGGCCGCACCGGCGAAGATGCGCAGGTTGCGCATCTGCTGGCGGCCGAGCGGACCGCGGGGGATCATGCGCTCAACGGCCTTTTCCAGCACGCGCTCCGGGAAGCGGCCTTCGAGCACCTTCTGGGCAGTGATGCCCTTGATGCCGCCAGCATAGCCGGTGTGCTTGTAATAGACCTTGTCCGACAGCTTCTTGCCGGTGAACTTCACCTTGTCAGCATTGATGACGATGACATTATCGCCGCAATCGACATGTGGGGTGAAGCTCGGCTTGTGCTTGCCGCGCAGGATATTGGCGATGATCGACGCGGCGCGGCCGACAACCAGCCCTTCGGCATCGATAAGAAGCCATTTCTTTTCCACCGTTGCCGGGGTGGCCGGCTTCGTGGTCTTCATCAGCGCCTTCATGGCCCTAATCTCCTGATGGGGATGTGCCCCGGTGAATGAAACAAAAGAACGCCGCCCATGCAGGGCAGCGCGATGGCGGGCTAATGGCTCCGAATTGTCCCGAAGTCAAGAGAAAGCGCGGCTTTGCTGACGGGTATCATGATACCTCATTCCTGTGCGAGAGGTTTGCCGCAAGCTGCCTAACCGGCCCCCCGCCCAATCCAATCCGCATAAACCTCATTCACGCCCGCCTCCCAGGACAGGATAGCCGGCACTTCATAGCTGTGCAGCTCGGTCAGCCGCCCGATCAAGGCAGCGCGTTTTTCCGGGCGGGTCTTCAGCAGGACCGGCACCTCCCCTTCCTCCTGCATTTCCCCTTGCCAATCATAGATGGAGGTGCAGGGCGAAAGGATGTTGGCGCAACCGGCGAGCTTTTCGCTCACCAGTTGGCGGGCGACGCTGCGCGCTTCTTCGGCAGTGCCGAACAGCGTGTAAACCAGGGCAAGACCATTCATGCCCTCAATAATATCACGCCTTGAGATGATCCATCCAGTGGCAGCAGGTTACCGTTGCGGCGACAAGCAGGGCGCCCACCGCCTGATGCGCCACCGCTATCCAGAGTTCCACTCCAGTGAGCAGCGTCGCGATGCCAATGCCGATCTGAAGCGCCACCAGCGCCATGAGCGCAGCGCCCTGCTTTGGCGCCCCCCAGCGATGCGCCCGCGCAGCGAGGAGGAACAAGGCGACGCCCACGATCCAGGCAAGCCATCGGTGCGTGAACTGGACGACAATGGGGTTATCGACGATATTCCGCCAAAGCGGCGTGATCATGGGCGTATCCGCCGGGAACAGGCTGTCCCCCATCAGCGGCCAGGTGGAAAAGGCGTAGCCCGCGCGCAGGCCCGCCGTAAAAGCGCCAAGGCAGAGTTGAAGCGCGAGCAGGAGCAGGATCGCCGCTGACAGCCCGGAAAGCCGCGCAGGCCGCGCTCCCGCGTTTCTGGCGAGCGTCCGCAGATCAAGCGCCGTCCAGACAAGCCCACCGATAATGAGAAAAGCGGTCAGCAAGTGAACCGCGAGGCGCAGGTGGCTTACCTCCGTCCGGTTGACTAGGCCTGACGTCACCATCCACCACCCGATCGCCCCTTGGAGCGCGCCAAGCGCCAGCAGCGCGCCGAGTCGCGGACCATAGCCGGAGGGGATCCGCCGTTTCCATGCAAACCAGGCAAAGGGCAAGGCGAAGGCAAGGCCGATCAGCCGCCCCAGCAGCCGGTGAATATATTCCCAGAAAAAGATGAACTTGAACTCTTCAAGCGTCATGTGCCGGTTGACGGTCTGATATTGGGTCGTGCCCTTGTAGAGCGCGAATTCCTTCATCCAGTCTGCTTCATTCAGCGGCGGGATGGCCCCGGTCACTGGCCGCCATTGCGTGATCGAAAGTCCGGATTCGGTCAGGCGCGTGATCCCCCCCACCACAACCATCAGGAAAACCAGAAAGGCAATGGCAAAGAGCCAGTTGGCGATTTGATGCGGACGCGGCGAAGACGCTGCTGGACGGTCAGGATTCATGAGCGCCGCACTTGCACCCTTGCGAAGGAGCTTTCAAGAGGACGGCACGTTCAATGATATGTTGTATCGCACCCTCATCTGTGCTTTAGCACTGTCGTGGAACAAGGAACGGGCATGATTCAGTCGCTGTTGAAGAACGGACGCCTTGACCGGCTGGCGATCGGCCTGTCGGGCCTCTGCCTTGCCCACTGCCTGGCGACTTCGATCGTGGTTGCGCTG
>DATEFI010000396.1:0-4281 GCA_035280705.1 Rhizorhapis sp.
GCGCGGCGAAATCCTGGATGAAGGGGCGCTGATCGAAGCGCTGGAGGATGGGCTGATCGCAGGTGCGGGGCTGGACGTCTATAGCCATGAGCCCGAAGTCGATCCCCGCTTGCTGGCGCTCAGCAATGTCGTGCTGCTGCCTCACATGGGCTCTGCCACTTTTGAAGGACGGGCGGCATCAGGAGACAAGGTGATCGCCAACATCCGCGTTTGGGCGGACGGCCATCGCCCGCCCGATCAGGTGCTGGAAGGCTGGGCCTAAGCGGCGGCATGCAGCTCTGCGCGGCCATCTTCGCGCATGATGAGGAGCGCCGGATCGGAACGTGCCTGGCAAGCCTGCCGCTCGGCCGGGCGGACATTGACTTCCACATATTGGCGAACGGGTCCACCGACCGGACGGTCGAAATCGCCCGGCAAGTCGCAGCCGGACGGCCCAATGTTCGGGTGCACGACCTTCACCCCGGCGGCAAGTCGCGGACATGGAACCGGTTCGTCTTCGACATATGGGACGGACGACATGACGTCATCATCTTCATGGATGGCGACGCAGAAATCGCGGCGGGTTCGCTAGACGGACTGGCCTTGAGCTTGGGGCACAATCCTGTTGCCAATGCCGCAAGCGGCATGCCGCGGAATGGCCGGAAGCATCTGGCCTATCAGGAAGCGCTTCGGCGCGAGCGGGGGCTTTTCGGCGATCTTTATGCGCTCCGCGGCGATTTTCTCCGGTACATGCGGAAGCAGGAAATTCGCCTACCCAACGACTTGATCGGCGATGATGGACTGCTGGCCGCTCTGGCCGCAACGGACCTGCGCGACGAAAGCCATTGGGACCGGGAGCGGGTAGTGCCTTGTGAGCAGGCGGGCTTCTATTGTGAGCCGTTAGACATCCTGAACCCCGCCTCATGGCGCATGCAATATCGGCGGATGATCAACTACAGCATCCGCCATTTCCAGAACCGGATCATTTCGGAAATCATGCGCGCCGAGGGGCCGAAGGGTCTTCCGGCCGAATTGCGGACGCTCTACCCCGATCATCTTCCAGGTTTCAACGTGCGCCGATCATTGGGACTGGCCTGGTTCGATCTGCTCGCATTGCGCCGGATGCGAGCAGCCTGACGCCTCCTTATTTCCAATAGCGTTCGAAGCGTGCCCCAAGACCCGTCAGCAGCTCATATTGGGAAAGACCGGAGAGCGCGGATGCGTCTTCCAGCCTGTAGTCCAGGCAAAGCCAATCGCCCTCCCTCGTTTCAGGGGCCGTTGAAACATCGACGATCAGCAGGTCCATCGACACCCGGCCTACTACCGGCAAGGGCGATCCATCGGAAGTCAGCACGCGGCCCTTGTTCGAGAAACCACGCAAATAGCCGTCCGCATAACCCACGTTCAGAATGGCTGTTTCCATGTCATGTTCGGCTGTCAGGGTCGCATTATAGCCTATGCCTGCGCCAGCAGGGACCGTCTTGCGCTGCAGAACCTGCGCTTCGGGATAAGCGACCTGATGGATGTGCGGACGTGCTTCCGCGCGGGGAATGCCGCCATAGAGCGCCAGCCCCGGCCGCGTAAGATCAAAGGCATAGGATGGCCCCAGGCAAATCCCCGCGCTATTGGCGAGGCTGTAGCGGCCCGCCGGGATTTTGGCTTTGAGAACGGAAAATCGTTCGAGTTGAACCGCATTCAGCGGATGCTCCTCATCCGCGCAAGCCAAATGGCTCATCAGCGTCCTGATCTCCAGGCCATCGAGCAGACCCGATGCGGCTTCCTCCAGAGCAAGGCCAAGCCGGTTGATGCCAGTATCCACCATGACATCACAGGGACCGCCTCCGCTCTCCATCCACCGGCGGACCTGCGCGAAGGAGTTGAGGACCGGCCTTACGCCCGTCTGCCGGACCACAGCCATATCCTCTTCCCGAACGCCATGCAGAACGGAGAGCGACACGCCCTCTGCCAAGGGCAGCAGCGCCAACGCCTCAGCCCAGGTCGCGACAAAGAAATCCCGGCAGCCCGCCTCCGTCAGGTACGCAAGTACGCCCGCCGCGTCAGTGCCATAGCCATTCGCCTTGATCGCGGCACCGCATGCGGCTGCACCGCCCTGCCCCTTCAGCCAGCGCCAGTTGGAGACAAGCGCCTGTTTGTCGAGGCGCAGGCGAAGGGGAGAAGGAGGCAAGGTCATCGCCGGAGCGATAGCCTGCCCTTCACGCCGCGTCGAGACTTTGCCAGCGCGTTTCCTTCAGACCGAACAAGGTGACGAGCAGCGCAACGAGCACGACCGCGAAAGTGTACCAGAGGCCCGCATAATGATCGCCGGTCTTCGCCACGATATATTGGCTGACAAGCGGCAGGAACCCGCCGAAATAACCGGTCCCGATATGATAGGGTATCGACATGGAGCTGTAGCGGATCCTGGGCGGGAACAGTTCGGACAGCAGCGCAGCCACAGGACCATAGGTGGCGCCAGACAGCGCGCTGAGACCCAGAATGGCGATGATGATGATGGCTATGTTCTTGCCGGAAGGGCGGACCCTCTCCAGATCATAGCCCGCGTCCGCCAATGCGGCGTCCAGTGCCTCGGCGCTATTATCAGAGAGGACCTTGTCCCCGATCCTGATCTGGGTTTGTCCTTGCCCGCCGGCTTCAACCGTCTTGTAACTGACGCCCCGCTTGGACAGCATGTCCAGCGCTTTGCCGCAATCAGTGGCCTGCTCCTTGGCAAAGGGGCTGTAGCTGCAATCGCTGCCCGTCACCACCACCGGCGCGCGCCGCGCCGCTTCAGCCAAGCCCGGATTGGCCGCGTTGCCCATCATGTGGAACAAGGGAAAGAGCAGGACGAGCGTCGCTGCATAGCCGATCACAATGGGCTTCTTCCGGCCAATCCGGTCAGAGAGCCAGCCGAAGAACACAAACCAGAACAGCCCCGCCAAGGCACCTACGCCGACCACGATCTCGGCCACCGAGCCGTCCATCCGTTGCGGGCCCGTGAGAAAGAAGAGCACGCCATACATGGCGGTATACCAGATGACGGTGAGGCCAGCCGCAATGCCGAACAGCGCGACAAAAATGCGCCGCTTGTTACCGGGATAGGTGAAGCTTTCCTTCAAGGGATTGGAGGAAGTTTCTCCGGCTTCCTTCATCGCCTTGAAGACCGGGCTCTCATTGAGCTTCAGGCGCATGTAAAGGGAAACCGCCAGCAACAGCAGCGAGAAGATGAAGGGAATGCGCCAGCCCCAGGCATCCCATGCCTCCGCGCTCACCATGGACTTGGTGCCAAGCACCACCAGGATGGAAAGGATGAATCCGCCCGCGACGCTCGCCTGAATGAAGCTGGTGAAATAACCGCGTTTCCCGTCTGGCGCATGCTCGCTCACATAGATGGCGGCGCCGCCATATTCCCCGCCCAGCGCCAATCCCTGAACGATCCGCAGCAGGATGATGATGATCGGCGCTGCGATCCCTATTGCTGCCTCCGGGGGAACAAAGCCGATCGCGGCGGTGCCAAGGCCCATGAGCGTGATGGTGACGAGGAACGTATATTTGCGCCCCAGCCGGTCGCCCAGATAGCCGAACAGCACCGCTCCCAGCGGCCGGAAGCCGAAACCGATAGCAAATCCGGCCAGGGAAAGAAGCAATTCCATCGTAGGATTCCCGGCCGGGAAAAAGACGCGGCCGATAATCGGCGCCAGCGTCCCGTAGATGAAGAAGTCATACCATTCGAAGATGGTGCCCAGGGAGGAGGCGCCGATGACAAGCTGGATATCCTTCCGGCTGGGTTCCTTTCCCGCCAAAGCCGCGCTGCTCGCCATTGTTCCTCCCGGATTCTATCTGTCTGCCGCCTAATAGGCACGACTCGCGCTGGCGGGCAAGGCGCTGTGTTTTTTGGCATGACGTGACTTTGCTCTGTAATGCGTCGTCCCTATATGGGCACATTCGAATATGCCTTTTCCACCAAGGGAGCATCAATTGAGCAAGGTACTTGTCATCGGCGCAGGCGGCGTGGGTTCGGTGGCCCTTCACAAAATGGCCATGAACCCGGACATCTTCAGCGACATCACGCTCGCCAGCCGGCGCGTTGCCAAATGCGATGCCATCGCGGAGTCGGTGAAGGTGCGCACCGGCGTCATCGTGAAAACCGCCGAGGTCGATGCAGATGATGTGGACGCAACCGCCGCGCTCATCGAAAAGGTGAAGCCCGATCTGGTGGTGAACCTTGCCCTGCCCTATCAGGACCTCTCCATCATGGAAGCCTGCCTGAAGACGGGCGTCAATTATCTCGACACCGCCAATTAC
>DATEFI010000397.1:0-3028 GCA_035280705.1 Rhizorhapis sp.
AGGTCTTTGCTCAGCGGCAGAGATACGCACCGGCGACATTGTGCTGGTGCAGGCCGGGATGCGGCAGTTCCATCTGATGGTCTTTACCGGCGCGGGGTTCGTCCACGCCCATGCAGGCTTGCGGCGGGTGGTGGCGATGCCCGGCGAGAGCCCCTGGCCGGTTCGGGGGGTCTGGCGCTTTCCCGGCTGAGCAGTTCGACCTTAATTCACCAAGGGGTTTATATGGCTACTCTCGTATTGACGGCGGTGGGCACGGTGCTGGGCGGCCCGATCGGCGGCGCCATAGGCGCGGCGCTGGGGCAGGCAGTGGACCAGAATATCCTCTTCAAGCCCAAGGGACGGGAAGGGCCGCGGCTGGACCGGCTGGATGTCCAGACATCCACCTATGGCAGCCAGTTGCCCCAGATATTCGGGCGGATGCGCGTCGCGGGCACGGTGATCTGGGCAACGGACCTGAAGGAAACAAAAAAGAAGAGCGGCGGCGGCAAGGGCAGGCCAAGCACCACGGCATTCAGCTATTCGGCGAGTTTCGCCGTCGCCTTGTCGAGCAGGCGGATAGTGCGGGTGGGACGGATCTGGGCGGACGGAAATCTGCTTCGCGGGGCGGCGGGAGATTTCAAGACCGCCATTGGAGACTTCCGGCTGTTCAACGGGGACCCGGACCAGGGCCAGGACCAGCTTATGGCGTCCGCGGAGGGGACGGCGTTCACGCCCGCCCATCGCGGCACAGCCTATGCGCTGTTCGAGGATATGCAGCTTGCCGACTATGGCAATCGTATCCCTTCGCTCACCTTCGAAGTGGTGGCGGATGAGGATGAGGTCAGGATTGCGCATGTCAGCCAAAGCTTGTCCGGCGGGTTGCTGAGTGGGAACGGCGAGGCGACAGTGACGGGCTATGCGGCTTTTGGGCCAAGCATTGCCGATGCGGTCGAGCCGTTGATAAACAGCTTTGACCTGCGCCTTCGTCCCCAGGGGGGCCGTCTGATCATGGATGGATCAGTGGCGGCGGAAGGCGCCATTGCTGCCGCCACACTGGCGCGGCGGGTCAATGGGGACATGGTCGCGCCTGTCTCGTCGGCCAAACAGGCGGCTGCGCTTACACCCCAAACGCTGTCCATCCGCTATTATGAGGCGGAGCGCGATTATCAGGCCGGGCTGCAGCGCGCCGCAAGGCCGGGCGCCGGACGGCAGCATGTGCAGATCGACCTGCCTGCGGTGGTGTCCGCCAGCCAGGCCAAAGGTTTGGCGGCCCAAAAAGCGGCCGCGCTGTGGCGGGGGCGCTCCACGCTCGAACTGATTTGCGGATGGAGCGGACTGCACCGCAGGCCGGGAACAATTATGTCCTTGGGCGGCATAGCTGGCCTTTGGAGCATTGAATCGCTGCAATGGGAAAAGATGGCCGTCCGGCTTTCGTTGAGGCAGGTCGCTGCGGGGCCGCCTTCCGTGAGCCTGGAGGCGTCGTCCGGCTCCGCTGTCCGGGAGGAGGACCGGTTGCATGGGCCCACGACCCTGCTGCTCGCCGACTTGCCGCATCTGGGCGATGGCGTGGCCGCGACGCCGCTGGTGGTGGCAGCGGCGGCCGGAGCTTCCGCCGGCTGGCGGCGGGCCTCTCTCTTCGTTGAGGAAGGCGATGAAATTGTTGCCATAGGAGAGAGCGGCGCACCGGCTGTGATGGGGACTTCGCTTTCCGCGCCGGGCATGGCTTCCGCCGCGCTCTTCGATGATATTTCCGCACTGGATGTGGGACTGCTTGATCCCGCCATGGTGCTGGCCGGAGCCAGCGATGATGCATTGCTGCGTGGCACCAATTTTTGCCTGCTCGGACAGGAACTGTTGCAATTTGGACATGCCGTCCAGACCGGCCCGGGCCAATACCGGCTGACGCATCTGCTGCGTGGCCGGCGGGGCACGGAGTGGGCCATTGGCGGACATGGCAGCGGCGAGAATTTCCTGCTGATCGACGCAGAGACGTTGACGAAAGTGCCGGACAACCATGTGCGTGCCGGAAGCGAACTCAAGCTGCTGGCGCAGGGGCTGGGCGACGCCGAGCCTGTGGAAGCCGCGTTGATGGTGAGGGGGGCCGCCGTGAAGCCGCCTTCGCCAGTGCATCTCTCGATCCTTCAGGAGAGCGGCGGCCGGATCATCCGCTGGACGAGGCGGAGCCGCGCGGGATGGGTCTGGACCGACCATGTCGATGCGCCTCTGGGTGAGGAATTCGAGCGGTACAGGCTTCGCGTGCTGGCGGGCGGAACCGTCCTCCGGGAGGCTGAAACAGCCACACCCGAATTTTCCTACAGTCCCGCGATGGCCGCGGAGGACGTAGCCGCCGGAGGGTCTTCCCTGACGATCGAAGTCTGCCAGACCGGCGCGCTTGGCGTAAGCGAGCCACTGGTGCGCAGCATCGTCGGCTGACGAGCCCTGAAACCCATCATTGCCGATTTGAGCGAAGGAACAAGACATGCCCGCAGATGCCACGCCGCGCTTTTCCCTGCCCTTCCTTCATGCCGGTCAGGCCCAGAAGGAGATTTTCCATAACGAAGCCCTGACGCTGACCGATATTCTGGTGCACGCCCACGCCCTCTCCGCTGCTCTGGGCGAACCTCCCGCAGCGCCCTCCGAGGGCCAATGCTGGATCGTGAATGGATCGCCTTCAGGGGCTTGGCTGGGACATGCGGGCGCATTTGCCTGCTGGACTTCGGGAGGATGGCGTTTCGTCATTCCGAAGGCCGGAATGAAGGTGCGGGTTGCGGATGAGGGACTCGATTATGTGCATGACGGCACCGCCTGGCAAAGGAGCGAAATCCGCCCGGCTGGCCTTTTTCTATCAAATGTGCAGATCGTCGGGGAAAGGGCGCCTGCAATTGCCCCGCCTTCCGGAGGGCCCGTCATCGACGGTCAGGCCAGGGAAGCAATCTTAGCGATTCTAAATGCCCTGCAAAACCACGGATTAATCGAAGAAACCGAATAGAACGCTTGTGTATTGATCTAAAAAATCGTGGAAAAACTGCGGCAATTTGGCAACAGGGTG
>DATEFI010000398.1:0-2068 GCA_035280705.1 Rhizorhapis sp.
GTTTGAGGGTGGGCCAAAGATTTTCCAGTTGACGGGTCCGGGGGGCATGTCCCAACTGCGGGACATGAGCGGAACCTTGAAGCGGCTGGAAAACACCATCAAGGAGCGCCGGGTCGCTGACCCGGCGCTTTCCTATGTCGCGAAGCTGCGCGCCAAGGGACGCGCCAAAATCGCGCAGAAGCTTGGCGAGGAAGCGGTCGAAACCGTCATCGCGGCCATGCAGGACGATGCAAAGGGCGTGACCAGCGAGGCCGCCGATCTCCTTTTCCATCTCGCGGTGCTGCTGGATGACCTCAACCTCAGTTTCGATGATGTCCTGGCGGAGCTTGACCGGCGGGAGGGCGTTTCCGGCATTGACGAAAAGGCCGCGAGGAAAACGGAGTAGAGCCCATGCCAGTCGACGCGACCAAGCCCTATGACGATCAGAACATCTTCGCGAAAATCCTGCGCGGCGAAATCCCTTGCAATAAGGTGTATGAGGATGATTTCGCTCTAGCGTTCCACGACATCAATCCGCAGGCGCCCACGCATATATTGGTGGTCCCCAAGGGCCCATATGTGAGCTGGGACGATTTTTCAGCCAAGGCTGGAGACGCCGAGATCGCGGGCTTCATCCGTGCCGTGGGAAGCATCGCGCGGGAGGCCGGGCTGGTGGAGAGCGGTTACCGCCTGCTCGCCAACGCCGGGCCCAATAGCCATCAGGAGGTGCCGCACCTCCATGTGCATATATTCGCGGGCCGCCCGCTTGGGCCCATGCTGGCGAGATAATGCTCTTTTCCGTCGTCCCTGCGCAGGCAGGGACGACGAGGGGCCAATGCGATTTATGCAAAGGTCCTGCGCAGGGGCGGCACCATTCTTCCACAAATGGTTGGTAGCCAATCCATTGCCAGCCCTTGTAATATACTTGCGCGGCCGGAATTTGGCGGTAGTCTCTGCGCGATAAGGGGATGGCGGGCCCGGCGGTTCGCCCTGTGCAGAAAGACTCATGCATGATCTTTGGCCGCGTTAAACCGCTCGACGCCATTCTTGCCACCGCAGAGAAAAAATCGCTTGTACGAACGCTGGGCCCCGTCCAGCTCACGTTGCTGGGTGTAGGCGCCATCATCGGAACCGGCATTTTCGTACTGACAGCGGAGGCCGCGCAAAAGGCCGGGCCCGGCATGATGCTGAGCTTTGTCATTGCGGGTTTCGTCTGCGCAGTGGCGGCGCTTTGCTATTCGGAACTGGCCTCCATGGTGCCGGTGTCGGGTTCGGCCTACACCTATACCTATGCGGTGATGGGCGAGCTGCTGGCCTGGATGGTGGGCTGGGCGCTGGTGCTGGAATATGCCGTCGCGGCGAGCGCCGTATCGGTGGGATGGTCCGGCTATTTCGTCGGTCTTCTCAAAAGCTCGCTTGGCATCGAAATACCCGCCGCACTGGCGACAGGACCCTATGCCGGGGGCGTAGTAAATCTGCCGGCACTGATCATTGCGCTCCTCGTAACCTGGCTGCTGATGATCGGGACGACGGAAAGCGCCCGCTTCAACGCGGTGCTGGTGGCGGTAAAGGTGATCGCGCTCAGCGTCTTCGTTGCCATCACCATCCCCATGATCAATGGCGCCAATTTCGAGCCGTTCGCTCCGAATGGCTGGACCGGCACCGGTGGAAGCGGCCTTGGCGTGGTGGGCGCGGCAGCCTCTATCTTCTTTGCTTATGTGGGCTTCGATGCCGTTTCGACGGCTGCCGAGGAAACGAAGAACCCGCAGCGCAACGTGCCCATCGGCCTTATCGGATCGCTCGGCATCTGCACCGTCTTCTACATATTGGTGGCGGCGGGCGCCATCGGCACGATCGGCGCACAACCAGTGACGGGTCCCGGCGGCGAAATATTGGCACCGGGCACCCCCGCCCTCGCCGAACAGTGCCAGAGCCTTGCCGCCATGGGCCGCGAACCGCTTGTCTGCTCTCGCGAGGCGCTGGCGCATGTATTGCGGCAATTGGGCTGGGAGCAGGTCGGCAACCTTATCGGGCTGGCGGCCTTCCTTGCCTTGCCCTCGGTTATCCTGATGATGCTGTTTGGCCAGAC
>DATEFI010000399.1:0-5078 GCA_035280705.1 Rhizorhapis sp.
CCCAGCGCGGGTTGCGGAACGGCCGCTTCCGCTACACCGCCCGGATCGCCAGAACATTCGCCCCGGCTTCTTCGAGAAGCGATCTTGCGCGGCGTTCGATATCGGACCTGCGCTTCCCGTGCAGTTCGGGCGCCACGGTCGACCAACTGATCCGCTCGGTCCTCCCCGGAAACCTTTCACGCCGGTCTATTGCATCGAGGATCCGGGCTGCCGCCGGAGCGCTCGCGATCGCCAGCAATTGCCGTTCCCGCTCGCGATAGAGCAGCGCGAAATTCAGCGCCTGCGCCACGAACAAGGCAATGGCGACAACAAGGATGATCTGGCCAGCAAGGCTTGAGGGCGTGATCCGCCGCAGGCGATCCATCAGAGCTTCCGCACGTCCGCGGCCAGCGTGTAGCCGCCGCCCCATACCGTCTTGATGAGGCCCGGGTTCTTGGGATCGTGCTCTATCTTGCGGCGAAGGCGGCTGATCTGATTGTCTATCGCCCGGTCGAAGATATTCGCCTCGCGCCCCTGGGTGATGTCCAGCAACTGATCGCGGCTCAGCACCTGATTGGGCCGGGTCGCAAAGGCGAGCATCAGATTATATTCAGCCGTGCTGAGCGGCACGGCCACGCCCTCCTGATCCACCAATGTCCGTTCGCCGGTCTTCAGCACCCAGCCTTCGAAGCTGTAATTGGACCCGTCGCTATGCTGACGAATACCGCCAGCCGCCACACGCCGGAAAATCGCCTTGATCCGCGCCACCAGCTCGCGGGGCGAAAAGGGCTTCAGCACATAATCGTCCGCGCCCATTTCAAGGCCGATGATCCGGTCGGTCTCGTCCGATTTCGCGGTGAGCAGGATCACCGGCAGGTCGCCATTCTCCCGGATATGGCGGCAGAGGCTGAGGCCGTCCTCGCCCGGCATCATGATGTCCAGCACCACCAGATCGATCGCATTTCCCCCAAGCCGGGTACGCGCTTCCGCAGCATCGGCGGCCGCCGTCACCCGGAAGCCATTGCGGGACAGATATTGCGCGAGCGGCTCCCGGATGGAGCGCTCGTCATCGACCAGCAGTAAATGGGGTCTGTCGTTCATGGACCGAGCTTACCGTCATATGCGCTCGAAACAAGGAAGGGCAAAGGCATGGAAGCCTCCGCCCTTCCGGTTTCGAACCGGTCCCAAGGGAGAGGGAGGGACAGATCAGTTCGAAGGTGTCTTGGCGCCTTCCTGCATGCGCTTCTTCATGGCGTCGCGAACAGCCTGCCGCTCGGCCTGGGTCACGGTGCCGTCCTTATTGGCATCGGCGCGTTCGAACATCTCCAGTGGCCTGGCCATGAATTCGGCTTTGGTCAGGACGCCGTCCTTGTTCGCGTCCATCATCGCCATACGGCCGCCGTGCATGCCGCCATGACGCCTGCCCCAATGCGGTTTTCCGCCCTCACCGCCGGGGCCGCCCATGCCATGATGCCCGCCGCGCCGCTCCTTGCGAGCCTCATGCACGGCCTGCATCTCGGCCTTGCTGATCTGGCCGTTTCCGTCCTTGTCCATCTCGGCGAAATGCTTGTCGAACCGCGCCTGTCTGGCGGCGTCGCGCTCTTCCTGCGTGACCTTGCCGTCGCCATTCTTGTCGAGTTCGGCAAAGCGTTTCTCGAGCGAGGCCGTGAGCTCCGCCTTCGTCACATTGCCATCGGCATTTGCGTCCGCGCGCATAGCCTTGCCCTGAGGTGCAGCCAGCGCAACGCCGCCCGCCATAATCATCCCGCCCAGTGCGGAAGTGATAAGCCAACTCTTCTTCATAAAGGTCCTTGATCATTGATCCCAGCCGGACCAACCGTCCCGCCTTGATCCGCTTATGGCCCGTCTTTGTCGGGAAAATATGTCAGCGGGGCAGCGAAATTGTCGCAAATTGTATCAGCCGGAGAGACGCGATCAGGCGCAAATGGTTCCAGCCGGCAGGTGCAATGAAGAGAGGATATGGAGCGGGTAGCGGGGATCGAACCCGCATCACAAGCTTGGAAGGCTAGTGCTCTACCATTGAGCTATACCCGCAAGGCGTTCGCCAGTGCCACGACAAGGGCCGACTCGTCAACCTAAACTCGCCGGACCTTTCCGATCGAGGGGCTCAATAGAATTGCCAATTGGCCACCATGAACGCCACCAGCGCGGCAAGGGCGAGCCAGATCGCGACGATCATGACCGCGCCCGCGCGGCTCATCGGGCGATGGGTCTCCGCCTCCGCCATCCTCTTATAGTCCGCCCAGAGAGACTTGGGGATAAGCTGCGTGAACAGCCATATGCCTATGGGCAGAATGACAAGGTCGTCGATCAGTCCCAGGACGGGCACGAAATCGGGAATAAGATCGATCGGCGAAAGCGCATAGGCGGCGACCAACGCACCGAAAATCCGCACCGGCAAGGGCGTGCGCGGATCACGCACGGCGAGCCAGACGGCGTGGGCGTCCACCCGCACGCCTTGAATAAATCGCTTGAGGCCGCTGCCTTTGGGTTTGCCTTCCATCGCTTCTCCTTTAAGGCTCTCGATCCATGATTGAAATTGTTTCCGCAAAGGTCGAGCGCTGGAAAGTCGACGGCGCATTCATCATCAGCCGCGGCGCGAAGACCGACGTCGATGTCGTCGTCTGCGAAGTGACTGACGGCACCCATATCGGCCGGGGCGAAGGCACCCCCATCTATTATGAAGGCGAGACGGCGGAGCTTTGCGCCGACGCCATCCTGATTCGGGGGAAACAGCGGCGGAAGATCACGCGCGAGGACCTGCTCGACAGCATGATGGAGGGCGCGGCCCGGAACGCGCTCGACTGTGCGCTTTGGGACCTGGAGGCGAAGCAGACGGGGAAACCGGTCTGGCAACTCGCGGGCCTGCCGCAGCCGCAGCCGCTCGGCACGGCCTTCACGATCAGCCTTGCCGATCCCGCCAAGATGGAGGCCGATGCGCGCGAGGCCGCGAAGACGTACAAGCTGCTGAAATGCAAGCTGACCGGCGAAGGCGACCGCGACCGGGTCGCTGCCGTCCGCAAAGGGGCTCCGGGAGCGCGCTTGATCGTTGATGCCAATGAAAGCTGGGATGAGCTGGACATCGAGGCGGAGGCGCATGCCCTCGCCGCGTTCGGTGTCGAGCTGATCGAGCAGCCGGTGTCCGCGGGGGAAGAGGACCTGCTGCTCGGCCTCAACTCACCCATCCCCTTCTGCGCGGACGAAAGCTGCCACACGCATGAGGATCTCGACCGGCTTGAGGGCTATCAGGCGGTCAACATCAAGCTCGACAAGGCGGGCGGCCTGACCGAGGCCATGCTGCTGGCGGAAAAGGCGCGAATGCGCGGGCTGGACATCATGATTGGCTGCATGCTGGGCACCTCGCTCGGCATAGCGCCAGCCTTCCTGCTGGGGCAGAAGGCGAAATGGGTCGATCTGGACGGCGCGCTGATGCTGGCGAAAGACCGGAAGGGCGGTTTGAAGCAGGCAGGCGGGTTGCTTCAGCCGGGCAGCCTGTGGGGTGAAGGCGCGTAACGGTTTGCCGCTCTTGGGTTTTCGCTACCGATACGAAAAGAAAACCATCGTCCCTGCGCAGGCAGTGACCCAGCTTTTTCTTCAGCCTTGCAAAAGAGCAGCGGGGTCCCTGCCTGCGCAGGGACGACGGTCTGAGGGTGAGATTGTAGGATAGGCTTTCTTCGTTTCGACTGAACGACCAATGCTCGTCATTATCCGGCCTTACACACTGTACCTAAAACAGGCGCTGACGGAAACACCTGTGGCCGTTGAAAAAGCCTTGCCGCTCCCCCGCCTGCCTGTCTCGTAAGGGATCGTTGAACGGGACAGCGACCGGGCGACAAGCGCGTGCCGGCTGCGCTTATTCTACGTGCTGGCCGTGACGATCCACGTCGCTGACCCCAAATGAACCATGCCGTCGCGCTCACGCGCTGCGAGGGCGGAACACACTATCGGCTCCGCTTCTGGCAAGAGGTCGGGGTTTTCTCGTAGTGCTTTCCCTAGAGCACCGACCCGCGTTACCACTTTCAATGTCGCAGCCGTATCGCCAGCGGTAATCGGCGCATCATACGCCTCTATGACGATATTTTTGAAGCCGGACGCGGCAAGCACCTGCTCAATCGCATCAGCTTTTTCAAAGCTGTAAGGTGATGCATCAATCGTAATCGGCAAGCCAGCAGCCTCGATGCAGAAAGAGTCCAACTCATTCTCTTCTACCGATCGCCAACAGACAAAGCCCATTTTCCCGCCGGACTTGAGCATCCGATGCAGGTTGCGGAACGCAGCTACAGGTTCAGCGAAGAACATGGTTCCGAAGCGGGAAAACACCAAGTCTAAGCACTGATTGGGCAGCGACATGTTGCCAGCGTCGTCCTGCAAAAAGGTCACATGCGGCGCACCCTCCGACCTGCGTCTTGCAAGAGCTAGAACGCGCGGCGCCATATCGACACCGATCACGCGACCAGAAGGACCAACCCGGTCAGCTATCTGCATAGTAGCCTCCCCGGCCCCGCAACCAACGTCCATGACCGTTTGCCCTTCTGACAAAGGCAACTTGTTTAGGACTGCTTCCCCTAACGGCCTCATCTGACGATCAATTAGGTCTGCCAGTTCGGCGCGGGCCTGATCGCCAACATCAAGGGCATTCTGCATACTGCATCTCATTTTGCGAGGGCTCTCGTTGCGCCCTCATAACGACATTTATCCATCCCGGAAAAGAACGTCCAACGGGACAGCATGGTCCCACATGATTGTCGAGCTTATTTGGGCGGCCTAATAAGATGCCGCTGCCGGTCCATTTTTGATGTCCGAAAAACGCTGTCGGATTGCAAAGATGACCTACAATCTCACGAGCGGGGTTTTCCGTCACCGCAAAAGGCCGCTATCGGGCCTGCCCGTGAGTCGATGGCCCACAATCCACCCGAAGCCGCCGCGCCGCTAACCTTCCCTCAAGCCGCGACGTCGTAAGGCTGGATCTCGCCCGACAAATACAGGTTCCGCGCCTTGGACCGGCTCAATTTGCCTGAGCTGGTGCGGGGCAAGGTGCGCGGGGGGACGAGTTCCACCACGCAGTTCATGCCCGTGAT
>DATEFI010000400.1:0-9763 GCA_035280705.1 Rhizorhapis sp.
GGCGCATGCTGACCTAAAGGCATGCCCCTCACCGCCGGGCACCAGACCGGCGAGACGATTTCGGGGCCGTAGCTCAGCTGGGAGAGCGCTACAATGGCATTGTAGAGGTCAGGGGTTCGATCCCCCTCGGCTCCACCAACCCTCCTAAAAGGGTTGCCCGAAGGTAAAACCATTGGAAAACAACGGGTTTTTACAGTTGCCTGTTACGTTTGTAACAGGGGCGGCGTAGCAATGTGTACGTATCTCGAACAGGTCGGCAGCACCTATTATTTCAGGCGCATGGTGCCCGCAGAATTGCGGGCGGTGATCCGCACGAAAACCGGCAAGCCCCGGTCGGAATGGAAGTTCTCCCTCAATACGAAGGACAGGGCGGAAGCGAAGCGCCTCCTGCTTGACCATATCCGGGCCACAGACGACGAAATGGACGCGGCGAAGGCGACCCTAGCCAAAGCGGCAGGCCGTGCCCCAGCGACTCCCCAGCGGCCTCCTGCGCGATTTGCCGCAATGGAGCGGGCGAGGGAGGATCATGAGGATGAGGCGGACAAGTTCTTTCAACGGGAGGCGGAGGAGCAGGACGCCCGACAGGAGGCGCGGGCGCATCTGCGTAAACTGTTCAGCGAACGGATGCGGCTGACCACTGCCGAATTGGAGCCGTGGGAAGCCGCGATCAAAGACCTGCTGAATGAGCGGGATTTTGACCTTGCCGTCGCAAATGACCGCATGGAGGCGTACAAGCGGAAGATTGACGCGGCCAAGGTTAACGGCCCCCGAATGTTGCAGGAGCCGCCAAAAGCGGTGACGGTCGCCAGCCCGGCGCAGCCCGGCAGCGGCGTCATGCTGGATACGACCATTGCGGACCTGTGGGCGGCAGAGCGCGGCGTGACGGAGAAAACCAAAGACGCCCATGTCGCCGTCGCCCGTTGGTTCTATGAGCGAGCGGGCAAGCGTTCGGTGGAGCAGATTTCCCGCAAAGACGTGCTCGCCTTCAAAGACGCGCTGGTGGGGGAGGGGCAGTCGCCGGAGAACATCAACGTCAAGCTGTCCCGCCTTCGCACGTTGCTAAGCTGGGCCGTCCAGAACGATTATGCCGCTACGAACGCTGCGGACAATGTGAAGGTGAAAACGTCCGGCAAGAAGGCCCGCGTTCATTTCGATCTGCCTGCGCTGCGGCGAATTTTCGGCAGCCCTGTGTTCAAGGAGGGCGAGCGCCCGGTTAGAGGCCGGAAAGAAGCGTCGTATTGGATACCGCTCATCGCGCTGTTTAGCGGCGCGCGCATGGAAGAAATCGGCCAGATGCGCGTTGGCGATGTGGTGCAGGAGGAATACCCCGACGCAGACGGCGCGATGGTGCAGGGCTGGTTCCTGAATGTCACCGATTTGGGCGAAGATCAGAAACTTAAAAACGATGCGAGCAAGCGCACTGTTCCGCTTCATCCAGAGCTAGAGCGGCTTGGTCTGCTCAAATACGTTGAAGGACTGCCCACGGGGGGCCGCTTATTCCCTGATTTAAAAGCGGGCGCATACGGTCGGCTGACGGCGAAGTGGGGCGAGTGGTTCAGCATCTACCTGCGGAACGTCTGCGGCGTCACCGACAAGCGAATGGTTTTCCATTCCTTCCGCCATACCTTCAAACATCACGCTTCCCATGTAGGGATGATTGAGGGTGTGCAGCGGCAGATTATGGGCCATAGCCCCGGCGACGTGGCTGACGATTACCGGGGCGGCTACAGTCTTCATCAGTTGGTCGAGGGGATACGGCTATATCGTATCGCAGGGCTGGACCTGTAGCTCAGAAATCAAGCTGTTGCTGCTGGCAGGAACGTAGGGCTATGACACGATATGGACCTCACCGTAGTCGGCTTTGTGATCGCCGTTGTCGGCATTGTACTTCAACTTGCGGACGCGTTCCCCGCGCATCGAGAGATAAGGCAGGCAATAGTCCTGCTTTCTCTGGGCGTCTTTGTAGGCATCGCGGCAAGCGCGGCCTTGGGAGCCAAATACGAGATAACCGGGAACATCGATCGGCGTTTTGCCTTGCTATACGGTTTGGCGGCTGGTGCCGCCCTGTTTGGTATCATTGCCGTGCTCGTGGCAGACGAGAAGCGGCGTGAAGTAGCTTTAGTTATCGCCGGGTGCGCCGGGGGCCTCTTTTTGCTTTCGGGCTTTGCTATCGGACTGGGGGCCAGCACCCCCAACTCACGCTATTCGACTGACGAGCTTCTGTTGCTGGCGAACGAGGCCGAGCGGAAAGGGCAGTACGACACGGCTCTGGACCGCTTGAAAGAGTTGCAGCTAATGGTTGAAGCATCTTCCTCTCAGGAAGCAATCCAGCGCCGCATAGATCGCATACAGGCAGCACAAGGCCGCTCTGCTTTTGACGCTGCCCCTACAGCGATGAAACCATAGGGGGCAGCAGGAAGCTACCGCGTGCGCCGCCGCTTTCGGGCGGCACGCTTAGCCGCGCTCGCTTCCACCCTGCTCGTGATGCTTTCCGCCACGGAGGTAACGCCATGAGCGACCGCCTTGCCAGCGGTGACAACCGGGTCCAGCAGGTCAATCTCTCTACCCGGCCTTGCATCACGCGCCGCGACGTTCGCCCGATTCTGAGCAATCACCTTCTGCATGGTCGCGTTGGGGGCACGGGGCTTGCTATATCGGGCGATCCCTGCGGCAACGGCATCGGTCGCAGCTTTCTGGAAATCAGCCAGGCCGATAATGACCGTTCGGGCCTCGTCTCCTGCACCCGCCCGGACATAAAGCGCCGGGTGGTCGTGCTCATCATTCAACCGCATGATGTTATACCGCTCTGCTCCGGCACCATCAGCGAAGCCAGCGGCCTTGAGGCGGCGGTCAATCATATCGGCCACGACACTATCGGCCATTTCCGGGTTGCCTTGCAGACCGATCAGGCTTCCGATTGTCGACATTCCCTCCGGATTTCGCCAGCCCAACCTACCGTAACCCTCAAAGCGCCCGTCCTGTAGGACTGCCTTTCCGGTATCAATAGCGATGTCGTCCGGTAGCCTGTCCGAATTTTGGGCGATGACCGCACTTTCCCGCCAGATTGTCTCGGTCAGCGCCTCCCTTGCGGACTCGTTTAGGCCGCGCCCGAACCACCCGCGCTCGCCCCGGCTATCCACAATCTTCTTGATTGCGGCCTTGGCTTCCCGCTGCTTGGCGACCGGCCAAGACGCGGTGCTGTACTGAAACGGATTATTGAACGCCTGCTGAAAGGCCATGTTAGGGCCAATGGTGCCGACCTGCCGATGAAAGTTCTCCATCTGAGCCATCAAAGTGGGACCGTAGTAAGCCTGCGTCATTGCAGGGTTGATCTTTCGCATGGCCTGCCACTGTTCGTAGGCCCGCTTCGTGCCGTCCGTGTACTGCTTGCCGATGGAATTTCGGGCGGCAGCCTGCATCTTGCTGCGGACAACGCCGGACAGCCAGCCCTTGCCGAACGCACGAGCAAGCCCGTCATATTGGCCTTGCGCCAAGGCGTTATTGGCGATGATCTCGAAATCCGACTCTTTGACCTTGCCTGTCAGCAGGGCCTCTTTCACGTCGCCGGTCGCCCAGGCCGCGTGCGCGGCGGTGGCGGCTTCGGCCTCCTCCTGTTCGTCTTTTTCAGTATCCCAGCGGTGCCGCGTCTCCATGTCGTCAAGGGCTTCGAGGCGCGCCCGTCGCTTCTCCTCAAAGGAGGCGATGCCCTCCACCACGCTCATGCCGCCTTGGACGATCTCCTTGGCGTCGAACAGGTCATGGTCGAAGCCGGTGACGCGCTTAATTCGGTCATTCAACGCCTGTAGCCGCTGCATGTGCCCTGCTGCTCCTCCGGGCACCGGCCTGCCAATGCGGACAAGCGCCTCCTCCGCTTTCAATTTCCCAAGGTCTTCCATGATAGCGGGTTGGCCCAGCGCCTTGGCCGTCGCCCGGCCAGCATACCGAAGCAGGCCATCTTCCAGCTTTAGCTGATCCTCTGGCGGCAGTGTGTCCAACAGCCCAGCCTTCATAAACGCCTGAACACCATAGCCGTAACCCATCTGCGCCATGCGCCGCGTCACCGTTACAATGTTATCGTGCCATGACTCGTCGGTCATGCCGTAGGGCTTGCGGGTGGCGTCCAGAAAATCCGCAGTCATTTGGTCGATGGTTGCCTGATCGGGGATGTTTCGTTCGTCCGACAAATACGCTTGCTGCCGCTCAGCCCGCGCCATGATAAAGGAAGCCTGCTGAGTCTTGCCTTCCTGCTGCTTCCATTGCTGCTGCGCTTTATAAACGGCGTCCAGCACCGGCTGCGCCGCCTTGAACATGCCCGCTTGAATGGTCTGGTTGACCAGCGGGTCATCGGTCAGGAGGCCCTGATAGTCAGCGTAGATCGTCTTGGACAGGTCTTCGGGTGACAGCCTTTTGAGGTCGTCAACCTCGGCCAGCTTCTTGTTCGCCCAATTCTCCACGTTGGTATTGGCCCGGTAGAACACCGCGCCTTCCTCGTAGCCGGTCGGGCCGAAAATCTCGGAGATGATCCCGCCACGGGACTTTATCTCCTCGCCAGCTTTGCGCTGAGATTGGGCCGTGAAGCCATCCCAAAATACCTCATCCTGCCGTCGCTGAACGTGCGGAGCCATAAGCTGTTCGAAGAACTGCCCCAAGCCGGAAGCCATCGGCTGCGCCGGGGTGAATTGGTCCGCTCCCCCGGTGCCGCCCGTGCTGCGCCCACCTACAAGCTGAGCGCCCCGGAAAGAGCCGCCCACGCGCTCTCGGCTTTGGACCGGGGCGGCTGGGTTAAAGGCAAAGCTATTGCGGGTCGGCTGTCGGTTCTCGTATCCGGTTGCCATATATTCCTTATTTGATTGCTATTGATGGAAGGTCGGGCAGCGTCACCGGCTTGAAGGTGAACGTGCTGCCGCCCTGCTGGCGTTTGGCATCGGTGCTGTCCCAGTATTCGCCATTGGTGCGGACAAAGGTTTTACCCGCAGCAACGCCGTTCTGGACCGCGCCGGAGAACGCCTGCGAGGCCGACGCGAAGTCGCCCCGGTCAGCAGCAAGCTGGCCCTCTCGGATGCCCAAGATCGCCATACCGGCCTGCGGCCCCGCCACGGCGGTTGCGCCTGCGGCCAAGCCCAGCGAGACGACGCTTGCCAGCGTGCTCGGCTTCTTGGGATCGACATACTGCGTGAAGTCCAAGTCGGCGCTATAGACGTTCCGGTCCATAGAGCTAACTGCCTCCTCCAGCGTGTCGCCTCGGGAGTTGGACGCGGAGATAAGATCGGAGCGCACAGCGCGATCCCCGGCCTCATCCTGCATCTCGTAGTTCAGGCGGACAGTTTCATTGTACACGTCGATGGACGAGCCGCCGACGCCTGCCGCAGCAGCCGTTGCCGCCAAGGAGCCAAGCTCCTCCGCAGACTTAATCTGCGTCGAGAAGTCGCCCATAGTGGCGGCGTCGAGGTTGCGCCCGACGTTCTCGGTGATGTTGTTGATGTTCTTGCCAGCGGCGTCCAGTATCTTCCGATTGCCAAGCGCGGCGGAAAAGCGTTGCAGGGAGGTTTGTGCTCCCCGCAACTCATTGCCGGATGCCTGCGTGATGCGGGCAGCCTTAACCTTCGCCTTGTCGGTGATGTACTGGGCCTTGGCGGTGAAGATTGATCCCACTTAGTGCGTGGCCTCTTTCTGAGCCTTGCACGCGGCTGCCATAGCCCGGATGATCGAAGCGCATGCCACGCCGGACAGCCGGGAAATTTCGGAAGTCTGCTGATCGGTCGGCTTGCCGGAAATCGCCCTATGGGCATTGAGCAAGATGGACAGATTGGCGCTCAAATCCTGAATGTGCAGGTCTTCCATTAGGCCGCAGCCTCCGTGCCTTCGCCTGCCCGGATGGCGGACAGGGACATGCCGGTCGCGTTCCCGGCCCATCGTGCGGCACGTTCCCCGGTCATCGGCGCACGATACCCGCCGCCTGCGGTGCGGACGCCTGCGGAGCCTGTGGGCGTCCCTGCCCACGCCTTTTCCTTTTCAGCCGTCATAGGGGCGCGGACGCCGGTTACCCGTTCCGTCACGCCCGCCTGTGCGCCGTTGACCAGTCCGCCAGACGAGAACGCGAAAGACGAGGAACGAGCCGGGGCAGGGAGAGTCTCTGGCGCGGCTGGCGCGACCTGTGAGGCCGGAGCCGGGTTTGCCGTATGGGCGGCGGCAAATTCCTCGCTGGGGGCGTAACCCATAGCGATTTCCAACGCCTCGGGACGGCCCGCATCTTCCGGCGACAGGTGGCCGTCTTTGACAGCCAGGGCGATACTGTCCTGCGCGATCATCGGGGAGAGTGCATTGACCCTGCTCAGGTCGCCAGTCTGGTTGTAGTGGTCAACGGCACTGGCATACATGCCCACGGTCGCATCGTCGCTGGCCTCGATCAGCCGCGTTGCCTGCGCTAGCAGCGGGCCAACTTCCGGGCTGGACTTGGCAAATTCGTTCAGGGCCATTTCGTAGCTGCGCCGGGCATCATAGCCCCGCGACATATAGGAGCGCGCCGCATGGCTTACGGCATTGGCGTTATGGCCTTCGCTCTGGATAATAGCGAGCGCGGCGTTGACCTTCGTGCGCTGCTTGGAGGTAAGCGTCAATTCTTGTCCTTCGATTGTTTGAAAATGTGGGCGGTGCTGCGGCTAGCAGCGCCGGAGCGGATGCAATCCAGAATGTAGGACTGCATCACGTTGAGATTATCAGCGGTAAGGTGCGGCTGCCCGGCTTGCAGCCAAGCGGTGTATGTTTCGGATGCTACGCGCAGGGCTTCGCATCGACATTCCGGCGACAGGCCATTGAGTGCGGGCGTTGCAAAGGGCAGGCCGGACCTGTTGGGGAAGCCATTGCGAACGCGGTCGGCATCCCGAACCAGCCCAACGGATACCCGGCAGACTTCCAAGGGACTGGACAGCGAGGGCGAGGCCGCGTCATCGCGCAGCCAAAGCTGGATTGCGCCCAAACGGGCGTCAATCACGGCGGGCCAGCCATATCGACCGCAATTCCGTTTCAGGCCGGAAGTCCCGCGACACGGCGCAGGCGTCCGCTGAAAAGAAGAAGGGGGCCGTTTGGCAGCCCCCTTGTCCTTCGTCGGGTGAAACATCGGGTGCCCTCTGTCCCGTGCCGGGGCATTGGCCCGGATCGTTCGGAGGGATCGCCTGCCGTACAGGTCGGTCTTGAAGCTCACGCCGCAGCCTCCTGAAAGCCGGGGAACGTGAGCAGGCATTGGAAGACGCCCTTGATGGAGTGGGCCGACAGGCGGGGGCTGCCAGCCCGTTCCCAATCTGCCAGCGTTTCCGCAGCTACGCGCTCGGCCTCTTGTCGAGAAACCGGATCAAGGCCGTCGAGTGCAGGAGCGGGCCATTGCTTCCCGCCACTGCGGGGCCAGCGCAAATGGTAACGCTGATGCTGCCGCATCATTTCAGCAGCTTCCCACGCCTGCTCCTGTGGGTTGCTGAGTTCGTCCGGCTTGGGAACGCCGATGAACCATGTGGATACAGCGCCCCAACGGGCCTCTGCAACGGCAGCCTCTCCGTAACTTCTGCTCATCTGCCGCAACTCGTCTAGCGTTCGCGGCCAACGGGGGAAGGTCATGCGTTCGACCGGCTCGGCATAATAATCCGGTTCGCCCGCTTGGAGGCGCAGTAGGTCGCCATAGCCTCTGCCGGGTTATCGGGCGAAAGCTCCATGATGATGTTGGGGATTTTCTCCGGGTGCGCTTCGACAAGATAGCGGTAGGCGTCAGGGTAGGAGTGATCCAGCGTCGTGAAGTCGCTGGCCTTGTATTCGGTCATGACATTCTTGCGCCAGTCCATCGAGTATGCCAGCCGTTTCCAGCAGATTTCCCAACGGGCATTGAGCAATCCGCCCCCGCTGCGTTCCGGGAAATGATAAGAAATCGTCATGCTGTCGAACTGCGCGAACAAGGCGTCCCGCTCGGCCTTGGCCTCGGCAGCGGAAACCTCCGACAGCTTGGCAGTAAGTTCCTTGCCATCGGCCTCCAGCTTGTCGGCAAGGTGGGCAGCAGCTTTCAGCCGCTCAAAGAGGGTGGCGTCTTCCCGTGCCTTGGTGATCGCCAGCGAGTTGGCAGCCAGCGCATTGCGGATGCCCGCAGATGTAGTCAGGTTGTTCATTGTAAGTCCTTCGATTGTCGTTGTCTGTTACGCCCGTGGGCGTGAAGGCTGGTGCCGCTGGTATGTGAGCGGAGCCGGAGCCTGATTGGGATTGTCGCCAGCCAAAGCCTGCAAGATGGCGCGGGATGGCGGGCGACCGGGAGGCTTCCGCTTGACCCAATCGGGGAGCGGGATGCCAAGAATTTCCAGCGTATTTCTAACGCCGGTCATGACGCGGGGGTCATAGCCAAGGTGAGCAGCAGCTTGCGGGCTGCTGATCTTTTCGTCTGTCACCGTGTATTCGGCCACGGAGAACTCCTAATGAAATGCCGGGCTAATCTTTCCACGAATTTCAGAGAGATAGCGCAGGCGTGTGATTGGTTATCGTTAAGGGCCGGAGCCAAGTGCTGATGCGGCCAAGGCTAGAAGCCGCGCCGGACTGACCGGCCCACCGTGCGGGTATCGGGCCTGTCGGGTTCGGGCGGGTCGTCGGTGGTCGATGCCTCCGGCTCGGCCTGCCGCTGTTCATACCGGGCAACGGCCTCCGGCTGGATGCGCCAGAGCTTCTTGCCCAGCTTGAAGCCTTCTATCTCGCCGGATTGCAGCAGGTTATAGACATGCGTGGTACTCACGCCCCAGCGATCAGCCAGGACGGATACGGTCATGGGTTTGTCAGCCATTGTTCCTCCAAGTGTCGTCAGGTTCCCGGCCATCGTGCTCTTGGTCGGGGTCATCATCCTCTAGGTCCGGGTCGCCGTCCTGTGCGTCGATCAGGGCAATCATGACCTCTATGGCGCTCGCCAGCGTCCGCCTGTCGAATTGGGAAAGGACGCCGATCAGGGCTTGTCCGCCGCTCTTGCCGTGGAAGTCGTGAAGTGCAGCGGTCACGCTCTGGCCTCCCCAGCCATATGAGCGAGGATGCGGCTTGCCGTGGTCGGTCGCAGAGTGCGGCCCTGTCGAAGATCGGAGACTAGCCGGGGATCATTGGTTGCGTCCCTGCCAAAGCGGGTCGCTGCTGTGCCAGTCGTGGTCAGATGCCGCTCAATGTCCCTGAGCAGTCTAGTTCTGTTTATTTCAGTCACATTGCCCTCCGTTGTTATAGACGGTGCAGGCAATGCCAATTTGGACAGCTTGGATAAATAGCAAATCTATAGATCAGGACTGTTTCTATTCAACTGTGTTAAATTAGCAAATATAATAAAGCTGTCTTATACTTAGAAGATCATTGATACTGTGCTTATCATCAACAATCAGCAGCATAGAACCTCATCTGTATCGGGCCGGTGGATGCAATTGTGGCTTAGATTTGATAAGGCCCTACGCTGCTGAGTGCAGATAATCGAAGGACAGTAACAAGGGGCATGACAACCCTTGGAATGAGCCAGCGTCACCCACCAATAGCTCTGGCAGGATCATGCTGGTTCAGTCGAAAGGTTGACCCAGTTTCAGGATTAATCCGGGGAACTCTGTTCCCTAGTGTTATCCTAGATTGGGCTAAGCTGTTGACCCTGCCGTCGTCTCCTCCGTCCTACATAGATACAGAGGGCTGTATCCACGGGCAGAGAAGGCGACTGGATCAACGCGCGTTATCCTGAGATTAGGGATCGCTGTTGAGAGCCTGCCGTCGCAGCTAACCG
>DATEFI010000401.1:0-3641 GCA_035280705.1 Rhizorhapis sp.
AGCCTTCCACCCACGGCTATGGCTTCTATGACGACGAATACCGGCTGACGGGCGATGGCTGGCGCATCAGCGCGCTTTCCTTCACACGGCTGCTGACCCTTCCGATCAGCACAAGCTAGCGAAGCGTACCCAAAATCTGCACCCCGTTCCGTTCGTGTCGAGCGAAGTCGAGACATGTTTGCGCCAGCCAGCGTCGCTCGACTTCCGCGAAAGCTGAAGTTTTATCCCGAGCCGCCTGCCTTGCAGGCAGTCGAGGGGCTCGGGACGAACGGGGTGATACAGATTTTGGGCACGTTGCTCTAGCATAGTCAAAGAGAAGCGGGGTCCCTGCCTGCGCAGGGACGACGGTTTGTTTTATCGGGAGATCCCGGGCCTTGCTTTACCGGGAGGTCCCGGGCCTTGCTTTACCGGAGGTCCAGGATGCCAGAAAACCTGGCTCTCTCAATCGGTCCTCAATAAGCCCGGCCCACCAGCACCCGCTCAACAGCCGGAGCGCCCGTAAAAATACAGGCCCCATTCGCCTCGGCTGCGTCCAGCGGGACATTGCGCAGGGTCAGCTTCATCGCCTTTAGCGTTTCCACCACCTGATCAAGCGCCGCGCCCGTCGGTTTGCTCCACTGAACCTCGGCCCAACCGGCTTTGCCATTGTCTCCGAAATAAGCCTTCAATCCAGCAATATCCGTGATGCTCCGGTCGATATTGGCATGCAGGAACGCCTTTGCCTGCGCATGCAGCGACTTCTGGATGTCCTCCAGCATGGCGGCCGCAGCGCTCAGGAAATCATCTCGCGCAATGACGGCGCTGTCCAGCTTTCCGGCCTCATTATACAGCCGGTCGCGACGCACGACGGAGACATTGCCTGCCGCCAGATCGCGGCCGCCGACTTCGACGATGATGGGCGCGCCTTTCTTGACCCAGTTCCAGCGCTTGTTCGCGGCCTTGATCGCCTTTTTGTCGAGAAGCGGCCGGACCGGTTCGTCAAAGGCCGTCAGTTTTGACAGGGCGGCCGCGATTTCCTGACAATAGGTCAGGATGGCCTCATCCTCCGGCTGATCGCGCAGCATCGGCACGATGATGATCTGTTGCGGCGCGATCACCGGCGGCACGCGCAGCCCGTCATCATCGCCATGCACCATGACGACGCCGCCAATGAGACGCGTCGTAACGCCCCAGCTCGTCGTATTGGCAAGCTCCTGCTCACCCTGGCTGTTCTGGAAACGAATATTCTGGGCAGCCGCGAAATTGGTGCCGAGGAAGTGGCTGGTTCCGGCCTGAAGCGCCTTGCCATCCTGCATCATCGCCTCGATCGAATAGGTGGCGACGGCGCCCGGGAAACGCTCATTTTCCGGCTTCTCCCCCGCCACGACCGGCAGAGCGAGGCAATCTTCGGCGAGGCTGCGATACACCTCCAGCATGCGCAGCGTCTCTTCGCGCGCTTCCTCGGCGGTGGCGTGGGCGGTGTGCCCTTCCTGCCAGAGGAACTCGGCGGTGCGCAGGAACATGCGAGTACGCATCTCCCACCGGACGACATTGGCCCATTGGTTGGTAAGCACCGGCAGGTCACGCCAGCTCTGCACCCAACGCGAAAAGGCGGCGCCGATGATCATTTCCGATGTCGGCCGCACCACAAGCGGCTCTTCCAGCTTCGAGTCCGGATCGGGCACCAGCGAACCGCCCTCGGCCTTCAGCCTGTGATGGGTGACGACCGCCATTTCCTTGGCAAAACCCTCCACATGTTCAGCCTCCCGGGCGAAATAGGAAAGCGGGATGAACAGCGGAAAATAGCAATTCTCGTGGCCCGTCCGCTTGATCTCCGCATCGAGCAGCTTCTGGATGCGCTCCCAGATGCCATAGCCCCAGGGCCGGATCACCATGCACCCGCGCACGCCCGATTCCTCGGCCAGGTCCGCCTCGCTGATGACGGCTTGATACCATGCGGCAAAATCCTGCGCGCGCGTAACGGAAAGTGCGTGTTTCAATGTGCCTGCCCTGCATGAACGTCTTGGTTGTGATGAGGCCACTTAGAGGATCGCGGGCGGGTAAGTCGAGACGGGAATTGGATGGTCAGGCAAGGCAATATCCACCCACCCTTGTCGCACCTGAGAAGGCAGCGACCCCGCTATTCTTCAGCGATCCTGAGAAATGCGGTCCGCGGGGCAATCCTGTTTACGCCCGGTCATCCGCGAACAGCAGCACCGGCGTTTCCAGCAATTTCTTCACCCGCTGCACAAAATTCGCGGCGTCCCAGCCATCGACCACGCGGTGATCGCAACTGGTGGAAAGATTCATGAGCTTTGCCGCCACGATCTCGCCGTCCTTGATGACTGGCCGTTCGATGATCCGGTTGACGCCGATGATGGCGACCTCCGGGCGATTGATGACCGGCGTCGTCACGATGCCGCCCAGCGGTCCCAGCGACGTGACCGTGATCGTCGATCCCGAAAGTTCGGCGCTGGTGGCCTTGCCATCCCGCGCCACGGCTGAAAGGCGCGCAATTTCCGCTCCAAGCTGCCAGATATTCCGGTCCTGCGCATTGCGGATCACCGGCACCATCAGACCGCCGGCCGTCTGCGCGGCCATGCCGAGATGAACGCTGCCGTGCCGGGTGACCAGGCCAGCTTCATCGTCAAAGGTCGCGTTCACCATCGGAAAATCAGGAATGGCCTTGCACAGCGCAACGATCAGGAAAGGCAGCAGCGTCAGCTTGGGCCGCTCCCCTCGTTCAGCATTGAGATCGGTGCGCATGGCTTCAAGCCGCGTGACATCGATCTCCTCCACATAAGTGAAGTGCGGGATGTGACGCTTTGAAGCCGCCATATTCTCGGCAATGCGGCGGCGAAGGCCAGTCACTTTCACTTGCTCATCCGGCCGCGCGGCGGATGTGCCGGGCGCGCGATAGCCCTCCCCTTTGCTGTAGAGCAGATAGGCATCAAGATCGGAGTGGCGGATGCGGTCACCCTGTGGCTGAACCAGGCTCAAGTCGACCCCGAGCGCCTCGGCCCGCGCACGGACGGCGGGAGAGGCCAGGACTTTGCTTTTCCCACCCTCGCTCTTTTCTTCTTCGTTCGGGCTGAGCTTGCCGGCGCCCAGCTTTTCCGCTTCCATTTCAGCTTCAGGAGAAGAAGGCTCTTCGAGAGGCTCGGAGCTAACGGCTTTGGGCGGGCTTTCCTCCCCGTCCGTCTCGATCTCCACCAGCATCGATCCGATCGCGATCTGCTCGCCGGCCGCGCCGCCCAGCGCCAGCACCCGGCCGGCAACAGGCGATTCCATCTCCACGGTCGCCTTGTCGGTCATCATGTCGGCGATCGGCTGATCCTCCTCAACCCTGTCGCCGACGGCTACCCGCCATTCGACGATCTCCGCCTCTGCAATGCCTTCGCCGATGTCAGGCAGTTTGAATGTGAAGCGCGCCATGGGTCAGTCCTTCAGGATCTTCTTGATGGCTTCCCCGATCCGCACCGGACCAGGGAAATAGGCCCATTCCAGCGAATGGGGATAGGGAGTGTCAAACCCGGTCACCCGCTCGACCGGCGCTTCCAGATGATAGAAGCAGCGTTCCTGCACCAGCGCCGAAAGCTCTGCGCCAAAGCCGCTGGTCCGGGTCGCCTCATGGACGATCATGCAGCGTCCGGTCTTGCGGA
>DATEFI010000402.1:0-6011 GCA_035280705.1 Rhizorhapis sp.
TGGATCCTAATCGAAAAACAGCATTGGGCGCGTCTTCAGGCCCCTTCCATTCTGATGGACCGGTCGAGCGGAAACGGCCGCCCCGGCTGACCATAGTCCAATACGGCGATTATGCAGAGGCCGTGACCCGTTTTCAGGCCGGCGAGGACGAAACCTATTATGCCCAGCGCTATACGGTCGATTTCCTGGCCGATCTGGCGAGTTCTGCTGAAACCGAGCAGGTAACAGTCACCTCGTTCGCGGCTGATGCGCCAGATCAGATCGCTGCCCCTGGTATTCGGACAATTGGTGTCGATCTCTACCCTCGGGATGGCCGGGCTCGTTTCGATGCTCTGCTTGATGCCATTGCCGGTTCGCATCCCACCCATCTAGTCGTCGCGTCGCCGATCTGCCACGCAATCCGTTGGGGGTTACGGCAGAAACTTCCTGTTCTGCCGCTTTTCGCGGACAGTTTTCACGCCAGTGGATTAAGAGGATATATTCGAAACCGCCGTCTCGCCCGCCTGTTGAATAACCCGGCGATAGACGTCGTGGCAAACCATAACCTCGCCGCTTCTCTCGATCTGGCCCGGATTGGCGTCAACCGTTCCAAAATCGTCCCATTTGACTGGCCTGAACTTATTTCGATGCAAGACTATAGTCCCAAGTCCGCGCCGCCGCCGAATAGACCATTCCGCATGCTCTATGCCGGTCAGTTGACGCAGGCCAAAGGCGTGGGCGATGCAATAAGGGCACTCGCCATTCTGCGCCGCCGCAGACGCGACGTGACGCTCACCCTCGTCGGCAATGGTGAGGCGGCGGCGTTCGAGACTCTGGCCGCAAAGGAGGGAGTGGCGGAGCATGTTACCTTGGCCGGCCGGCTGCCCCATGGCAGGGTTCTGGACGAAATGCGAGCGCATGACGTCGTGGTCGTGCCCAGTCATCACGCCTATCCCGAAGGTCTTCCCATGACCCTCTATGAGGCGCTTTGCGTACGTGTGCCTCTGATTGTCTCCGATCATCCCATGTTCACTCTGCGTATTCGTGACGGACGCGAAGCTCTGGTCCATCCCGAGCGGAACGCCGGGGCATTGGCGGACCGGGTCGAGCGTTTGGTGTCCGATAGCAGGCTTTACGAGGAATTTTCGATCCGCGCAGAAACATCCGTGAAAAACTATCTCTGCCCAATGAAATGGGACCGTTTGATCAAAGACTTTCTTGATTCAGCTTCGCGGTATCGTCTCCAGTATTACAGTCTTGCTCAATATGCTTATCTCTGACTTAACGAGCAATCTGGTCCGGGCGATGGACTTTCAGGGGATTTCCAGGTCCAGCCCCCAATGGCTGTCTTTACCGATACAGCGGCTCGATGCGGGCCTGAAGTTGCTTTATCGGCCGGAAGAATGGAAATGACATGGCCCTTCGAAAACTAGGTGCCGTGGCAATCGGCCGGAACGAAGGCGATCGGCTGAAGGACTGCCTGCGGTCACTGGTGCCGCTCTGCGCTCATGTCGTTTATGTAGACAGCGGTTCTTCCGACGACAGCGTCGCCTTTGCGCGCGATCTGGGGGTGAGCGTGGTCGAACTGGATATGGGAACCCCCTTTACAGCCGCCCGCGCCCGCAATGCGGGGTTCAGCGCTCTTGTGGAGAAGGCCCCCTCATTGGATTTCGTCCAGTTCGTCGATGGCGATTGCAAGATGGCAGCGGGCTGGATGGAAGCCGGCGTCAAGGCATTGGGGGATGATCCGTCCTTGGGTCTGGTGACCGGTTGGCGTTCCGAGATGCATCCTGGGGCCTCCGTCTACAATGCCATGTTCGAGGTCGACTGGCATCGTCCCGCCGGGGCGATCGCCACCTGCGGGGGCGATATGATGGTGCGGGTCGAGGCCTTCCGTCAGACTGGAGGGTTCAATCCCAAAGTAATTGCGGCCGAAGATGATGAATTTTGCCTGCGGCTCGGCAAGACCGGCTGGCGCCTTGAGCGTCTGCCACTGCCGATGACCCTGCATGATGCCGATATGAAAAGCTTTGGCTCCTGGTGGAAGCGCACCACGCGCAACGGTCATGGTTTTGCTCAGGTTGGCCAGATGCATCCGGCGCATTTCCGGCGCGAACGCCTGCGTGTCTGGATTTACGGCCTGCTGTTTCCGCTGCTCTTCCTATTGGGGCTGATCCTTGCGTGGCCGGTGTCGCTTCTGGTGCTTGCGGCCTATGCTCTTTCCTACATCCGGACAGCGCATGGGCTGAGCCGCCGCGGAATCGGGCAGGCGATGGCGCTCAAGCAATCCTTCTTTCTGACCATTTCGAAGGTCCCCAATCTTCTGGGGATGCTGATCTATCACAATCGGCGCAGCACCGGCAGCGACATGCAGATCATCGAGTACAAGTAGGAGAGTACATGGTTCCGCCACAAATGTTGCGGGTCGGCATGGTGGGTGCCGGCTATATAGCGCGATGGCACGCCGATGCGATCCGCGCGACTGAGGGACTCCAACTGACCGCGGTCTGCGACCGGGCGCAGGATGCAGCGGAAGGTCTGGCGGCAGCCTATGGCATCCGGCCTTTCACGGACATTGACGACATGATCGGCGCCGGGGTCTGCGATGCCGTTCACATTCTGACTCCACCCCAGTCGCATCATCCGCTTGCGCTGCATTGCCTTCGGAAGGGTTTGCATGTGCTGGTCGAAAAGCCGGCCGCGCTTTCCGTGTCAGAGCTTGAGGAAATGATGGCCACGGCCGACGCCGAAGGGCTTATGCTCAGCATCTGCCATAATTTCCTGGGCTTACCCTCCTATCAAAAACTCCGGAAGATCGTGGCTAAAGGAAAGCTGGGACTGGTTTCCAGCGCGCAGATCAACTGGTCCTTCCCGTTGCCGCCGCTCAGGTCCGGCCCCTATGGAAGCTGGCTGATGGACCAGACGCGCAATCTGCTGCTGGAACTCGGACCGCATCCCTATTCTCTCGCTGTCGATCTTCTCGGACCGCTTGAGATCGAGCATGTCAGCCTCGGCCAGTGGATTGCCATGCCGGGAGGTGGAAAGCGGCCGCAAAGCTGGCGCATTCTGGCGCGCGCAGGCAATGTCGATGTGACGATAGCACTGTCGCTGGTCGAAACCTTCGATGACCGTTCGGTGGTGTTGCGGGGCTCAACCGGGATGGCGCGATTGGACTATGCTTCCGATACGCTCGTCGTAACGAGCGACAATAGCGCCGAGCTGGTTCTCAACCCGCTGCTCAAGGAACTGGAAAGGGCCGGCCAGCATCTGCGGGAAGGCTTGAGAAATGCGGCGCGCCAGGCGGCGTCCCTTAATCAGAAAAGCCCCTATGGCCTGAGCTTCCAAAATACCATCGCCGCCGTCTATGAGGGGTTGCGCAGAGCTAAGCCTGACCCGCGCTTTGTCCCCGCCGCAGCGCTCAATGTCATGCAGGCCATCTCCGACAGCCTGGCGATACTGCCGCCAATGCCTGCGGAGCGGCAGGCACGGGCCGGAACGCCCAAACCGAAGGTCATGGTCATCGGTGGCACCGGCTTTATCGGGCGTAATTTGACTCGTCGCCTGGTCGAGCGCGGTCATGATGTTCGGGTCCTCTCGCGTGGCGCGACCGGTCCCTTCGATGACATTTCGGACCATGTGGAAATAATGGGCGTTTCCTTGCTCGACGAGGATGGCCTGGCCCGCGCGATGGAAGGGATGGATTGCGTTTTCAATCTCGCCCGATCCAATGACCGCAACTGGAAAGATGCGCTTGAGAATGATGTGGGCACTGCCTTGCGAATCTCGCGCGCCGCACGCCGGGCGGGGGTAGGGCGCCTCATCTACACCGGCACGATCGCATCCTACGATATGTCCGATCCGTCGCGCGTGATCACGGAGGACACCGCTTTCGGTGACATGTCGAAGCGCAATGTCTATGCCCGGTCGAAGGCAGAATGCGAACGCCGTTTGATGGATATGCATGACGGCGAGGGTGCGCCCCTGGTGATCGCCCGTCCAGGCATTGTCGTCGGCACGGGCGGGCCCCTGCAGCATTGGGGCATCGCTCGCTGGCATGGCTCCGGCACCGCAAGGCTATGGGGGAACGGCCAGAATATTCTGCCATTCGTGCTGGCCGACGACGTTTCAGATGCGCTCATCGCTTTGATGGACTGTCCTGAAGCGCTGGGCGAAAGCTTCAATCTGATTGGCGAACCGATGCTGACAGGGCGCGATTATTTCGATGCAATCCACGAGCGGCTTGGCGCGCGCCTTAACGTGTCGTCTTCCAATCTCACCCTGCTCTGGGCGACGGATCAGTTGAAGCAGCTATTGAAGGAACAAGTTCTACGCCGCAGGGATGCGGGCGGAATGATTCTGGCTGACTGGAAATCGCGGGGCCATTTGTCGCGATTTGACAATGGCAAGGCCCGCCGCATGCTGAAATGGGCGCCGGAGGCCAACCGCGACAATTTCCTTCGCCGCGCCATCGACGATGCCCGCCTCTTCTGGTGATCCGCAATGGAACGCTCGCGACATAGCCGACCGACCCTTCAGAGCACACAAGGTTGAGCGCGCATCCACTTCCGTTTGTGTCGAGCGCAGTCGAGGCACGTTGCGCCGACGTCCTCGACTTGGCTCGGGACTAACGGAGGCGGATCAACCTGACTGGAACGTGCTCTTGGCCGTCACTGTCATGGTCACGGTCACGGCTCGCGGCTCGTGCGCAGCCAATCACGCTGCGGCCGCATCAGCAAGCGGCCATAGATCGGCAGCTTCCAGAGCACATAGAAGGGAATTTGTGCCAGCGTCCTTGCCGGAAGCAGGTCCTTCCCCCAACGGCTCCATACCGCTAGCAAGCTGACTGCGAAGAGCAGGCAGCCAAGGCTGAGGGCCAGCAGAGGCATCACGCTGCCGGACTGCCAGCCATAGACCAGGAGGCCCAGAAGCCCGCTTGCCACGCTCATGCCGAGCAGGCTGAGCGGCGGAACGGCAACATCCAGCGCCAGCGGCAGGGCGGCGGGGCGCTGCAAACTTGCTTGCAGCAAGCGTGGAACATAGCGGATCGCGGTAGCGATCTGGCCATGTTCCCAGCGCGTCCGTTGTCCCACGGTCGCCGCTTCGCTGCTCGCGCTGCTGGTGAACGATGCGCTCTCATCGAATATCACGCGGTGCCCCGCCAGGAACAGCTCCAGTCCCAACTGAAGATCCTCGACCAAGCTGGCGCTCGCAAGCGGCGCGTCCTTCAGCAACTTCCATGGAAAGGCCATTCCGGTGCCCTGAAGTACCGCCGCACCTGACAGGCGAAGCAGCCCGCGCTGCCGGACCAGGTTCCTGATCTTGAAAGCAAAGGTCGAAATGCCGATCAGCGATCCCGCTTCTGCGGGTGGTGTGAGAAGGAACAGTCCCTGCACCGCCGCGCTTTCCTGCTGCGCAATGGCTGCAAGCCGCTGCAAGGCTCGAGGCGCAGGCGTGCAGTCCGCGTCCAGGATGATCACGATTTCGGGCGGATCATCGCTCAATATATCCCTGCCGAAATCGAGCGCGAACCCCTTGCCGCGATGGCCGGGATTGGTCCGGGTGGCGACAAAGGCCCCGGCCCGCCGCGCCGCTGCGGCCGTGCCGTCCGTGCAATTGTCGGCGATCACCACCAGCCGGTCGGAGGGCCGCAGTTGCGCCCGCGTCGCCTTCACCGCCGCTGCAATGCCCCGCACCTCGTCATGTGCCGGCATCAGCACCGCAAAGGGCGGCGCTTCCCCGGGCGCCTCCTGGTGACCGCCAGGAAGAAATGCTGCCAGGAATTCGGCCGCAAGCCAGAGCAACGGAAGGAGCAGCAATGCCGCAAGCGCCCATGCCATCATGGCTCACCCTCCCACCAGCGGACGGAACAGATCGGCTAGCTGCGCAGCATTCCGGTCTGCATTATGATTTCGCAGCACCCGTTCCCTCCCGATCTCGGCCATGCAGGCAAGGCGCCCGGGATGGCAGTCCAGCGCCTCGCGCAATGCCTCGGCAAGGGCGGGGCGGGATCCGGCGGGCACCAGCCAGCCGCA
>DATEFI010000403.1:0-4087 GCA_035280705.1 Rhizorhapis sp.
TTGAGATCCATGTGAAACTCCCTTGGTAAGCGGGAGCGCGATGGTCTCTCAGTCAAGAGCGCCTACGTTGGTATGCACTTGATGGCCTCCATATAGGCTTAATCGACAATCATACAACACTGCCGTGTCTCCAAAAATTCGAGAGAAATATCCTTGCGTGAAGTGCCCTGATATTCCACCTGCGACACGACATTTCTGCTCATGGCTTGTAATAGAGTCACCCGTTCAAATGGATCGCTGATCGGCACCGAAATATTGCGTCCAGCTTGTCTTTAGCTGCCGCAGGGCGCATACCAGATTCATCGGCAGCCTGTATTTAGGCCCGCCAGTTCGCAATTTGGTAGCGCTGGCTTCCCCTTGTGAAAGCGACGTTCCGTCGCGGACCAGCGCCAGGAAAGTCGGACCCAAACCATGACTGCCAAGGACCTGAAATTCGCGCATGAGGCCCGCGAAGGCATTGCGCGTGGCGTCGATATTCTCGCCAACGCCGTGCGCGTGACCTTGGGTCCCAAGGGGCGCAATGTCCTCATTGACAGGAGCTTTGGGGCGCCCCGGATCACAAAAGACGGCGTCACCGTCGCAAAGGAATTGGAATTCAAGGACAAGTTCGAGAATATGGGCGCGCAGATGATCCGCGCCGTGGCGTCCAGAGCGCATGATCATGCCGGAGACGGCACCACTACGGCGACCGTCCTTGCGCAGGCGATCGTTCGGGAAGGGATGAAGTCGGTATCGGCGGGCATCGATCCGATGGACCTCAAACGCGGCATCGACCTGGCCGTTGCCGCCGTCGTCGCCGAACTCAAAGCGCGGTCCAAGCCGGTATCGAACAATCAGGAAATCGCCCAGGTCGGCATCGTTTCGTCCAATGGCGACGAGGTGGTGGGCAACCAGATCGCCGAGGCGATGGAGAAGGTCGGTAAGGAAGGCGTCATCACGATCGAGGAGGGAGCGGGCGTCGAATTCGAGCTGGAGGTGGTCGAGGGCATGCAGTTCGATCGCGGCTATCTGTCGCCCTATTTCGTCACTAACAGCGAGAAGATGACGGTGGAACTGGAGGATCCGGTCATCCTGATCCACGAGAAGAAGATGGGCAATGTGCAGGCTATGCTACCCTTATTGGAAGCGGTCGCCAACGCGCACCGTTCGCTGCTCATCATCGCTGAGGATGTCGAAGGGGATGCGCTCTCGACGCTGGTCGTCAACAAGCTGCGCGGCGGGCTGAAGGTCGCCGCGGTCAAGGCGCCCGGCTTTGGCGACCGGCGCAAGGCGATGCTGGAGGATATCGCCATATTGACGGCAAGCGCCGTCGTGACGGAGGATCTTGGCATCAAATTGGAGGATGTCACGCTGGACAGGCTGGGCACCGCCAAGCGCGTGACGATCACGAAAGACAACAGCACGATTGTCGAGGGTGCGGGCAGCGCGGAAGCCATTAAGGCGCGCGTCGTGGCGCTCCAGGGGCAGATCGAGGCCAGCAGCAGCGACTATGATCGCGAGAAGCTCCAGGAACGTCTTGCCAAGCTATCCGGCGGCGTAGCCGTCATCAAAGTCGGCGGATCTTCGGAACTGGAGGTCAAGGAACGCAAGGATCGGGTGGAGGACGCTCTGCATGCGACCCGGGCGGCGGTGGAGGAAGGCATTCTGCCGGGCGGTGGCACGGCGCTTCTTTATGCGTCGAAGGCGCTGGATAGCCTTGATCCCGTCAAGGACGACCAGCGGCGCGGCATCGACATCGTCCGCCGGGCGCTTCAGGCACCGCTCCGCCAGATTGCGGAGAATGCGGGCTATGATGGTGGCGTGGTTGCCGCTCGTTTGTTGGACGAGAGAGACGAAAATCTGGGGTTCAACGCGCAGAGCGAGCAATATGAAAACCTCTTCCAGTCCGGTATCATCGATCCGACCAAGGTGGTCCGCACCGCCTTGCAGGATGCGGCCTCCATCGCCGGGTTGCTGATCACGACCGAAGCGGCGGTTGCCGAGTGGGTCCCCGATAGCGACGGCCCGCAGATCAAAGCTTCCAGCGGGGGATTTTGAGGACCTCTCAAGCTCATCGCTCACCGTTCACCATGCCTGACGAATTGATGCATCTGCTCGGGCGTTTCGTGTTACAATTCCTCATCACCCCGATCATGCCGCAGGCATGTTGTGACAGAGAGACCATCGTGCTCCCGCCTGCAACCGGGAGCAGCCAATGCCTGACGATCTGACCCGAAGCCGCTCCGCCGGTGCGGAGCCGTCATGACCATCCGCTCGACACGGAAACCCGTGACATTTTCGGCCCCTTTCCGCCTGACAGGTTTCGAAGAGCTTCTGTCTGCGGGCACCTATGTGGTGGAAACGGAGGAAGAAATTCTGGAACGTCAAGCCCATACAGGCTTCCGTCGGATTGCGACGACTATACGTATCCGAACAGGCGCGACCATCGAGCATCACCAGATCGATCCTCGGGAATTAGAGGCCGCATTGCAGCGAGATCAGGATGCGGCTCGAGACAAGCCCGTTTCAGCTGATCAGCTATCTGGGCAGTCCCGGCGCTCGGATAATTCCCCGCCAGCAGATTGGCGTTGGGTGCCTTTGTGGGTCCGTAACACACCCTCCCACCGCCGCCGTTAGACCAGCCATGCTCAACAGTTCAGCCATGTGCAGGCAACAGGCAGCTCATCACCGGCAGCTGGCTGCTGCCTCTGACCTTGAAAAGGTGCGGCTGATCGCGCTCGCGGCGGCCAAAGCATGGGACATTCAGGCCAGGGAGGCTGAGACGCGCGAAACTGGAACGCAGGGCATGCTCAGTGCTGAAGACGCAGCGATCGCTCTGGAATTCAGGCGGGAGGAGGAGGCGCAGATGCTCATCAGCGACAAGTCAGGCGAGGTTGATTTCGACCCCCCGCAACAATTGTGATGGATCAGAGCATGAAGGTTCAGGTCGAGCAATTTGGTGGCTGGTTGATATGTCAGCAAAGACGGCCCGGATGGATTGGAGATCGCGCGCGCGCAGCGGCGGCCGATCGGACATTTCCTCGCTCAGGAAACCCCGACACGGTACGAGATCATCTCAATCGGATGCACGCGGAAGCAGACATGTTCGAGGCATTGGAAGACGCCGAATCCCTTTGGTTCGGATTTGGACGGAACTGATTACAGCTCCAGCAGCTTCGGCCAGTCTGGATTGATGGCCCTCCCGTATAGCGCACGTCCCATGATAGCGTAAAATCACAACGCATTTATTTGAAGGAAAATTAAAATGGCTAAAGGTCAGAAAAGATCTAACCGCGAAGTGCGCAAACCTAAGGCAGACAAGCCGAAAAAGCAGAATGTCTCCAATCCTTCCCAAAAGTCTGGAGGAGTGACCCTGGTCACTTTGAAAAGCTGAATGCTTGAATGATCTCAGAAGCGAAAACCATCATGGTAGCTCGCCTTTTCCATTCTACTCACAATGCGCCGTCGCCCTACCTGGTAGCAGCCCTATAATGAGCGCCTGAGCACCCTTGCTCGCGGAGGGCCCCGCGTTGCCGACACGACGCGGGGCTTTTCTTAGGTTTACGGGGGCCAACATTCAGCAAGCAGCTGTTTCCGCTGGACACCAGCTGGGCGAGCCATGAGGCTACAATCTCGGACTTGTAATCTTCAGTTCTGGATCCGTCACCCAAAATAATATTAGCCAAAATGTTGGAATATCATGTCATAAATCAAAATGATTGTGATCCTGATAAGCTCCCCCGATGCGATCGAAATTTATAGGCGACGCCCAACCAAAAGTCAGATATGGGATTCATATTGCGCGGAAACTGATGCAGGCATCCGCCGTGACTGAGAGACCATCGCGCTCCCGCTTGCCAAGTCGAGGAGCAGATCGTGAAAGACCTTAACGCTCGTTTGAAACGTGAGCAGGAAGAGCTGCTGCGTTCGCAAGCTGCTGCGCGCGTTTCAACGCTATTCCCTTTCGAACCATTGGGACATCGGGCATGAGCCGAGCTGTCCATATCGATCAGACCACGACCGCCGTCGAGGATCTGTGCAGAAAACATTCGTTCCGGGTTTCTACCGTGGAAGCCCTTTTATCAGGTGGGTCAAGAGTCGTTCTGCT